>CAYSGC010000019.1:0-21594 GCA_964430145.1 uncultured Fusobacteriaceae bacterium
ATTTTAGAGATATGGGAGTTTGTTTATCTAGAGCCCGGAAAAGAAACGGAAACTCCGCTTAACTTAGAGAGACAATTACCGAAAGTCTTGAACTTTGGGCACCTTTTTTTCAAGAGAAAGGTGCGAAAACTCCACCCGGTTTCTCCCCCTATCCTTAGCCCTGTATAGGAGCTCATCTACTCCTGTGAGAAGCCCCTCTATATCCTTTGAAGCAGCCCCCTCTACTACCCCTATACTTACTGTGATCCTCTCACCTTCTGGAAGGTAATCTGCCTCATACCCCATAACAGTACTTCTCAGCCTCTCAGCTGTTTCTAAGGCCTGGGTGAGATCGAGTTTTGGCAGGATGATGAGAAACTCCTCCCCTCCCCACCTTCCAAGGGAGTCCGAGGAACGGATATTTTCCCTGGTTATCCTGGTCACATCCACCAGGACCCTGTCCCCTACCTGGTGGCCATAGGTGTCGTTGATCCTCTTAAAGTGGTCGATATCCGCTAGAAGGAGGGAGAAGGGGGTCCCGTAGTTTTTCAGTCTCTCCAACCTTCCTGAAAGGATCTCCTCGGTCCTCCTCCTGTTCCAGACCCCTGTGAGGGAGTCTGTGGTGGCGAGGACCCTGGTCCTCTCAAGGAGCCCCTCCCTCTCAGCTGCGGCCTCATCTGCCCTGGTGAAGAGGTTGCTTATGATCATCACCTCCAGGAGGAAGGCCAGGAGAACGGTGAGCCCCTGGCTCACCAGCACAAAAAATCCGTCTACCATGGGGGTGGAGAAGTAGCCCTCCACCCTTCCCTGGCCAAGGGCATAGAGGATCCTCAGGGTGTTCACAGCCACAAAGAGGATGCACAGCCATCCCACCCCCAGGGCGTGCTTTCCGAGCTTAGGGGGACAACCCCAGAAGATCAGATAGGCCACGTGGAGGAAGATGGGGATGGTCATGGCTGAGAAGAGGATTATCCTCATCTTGACGTCGGGGGCTATGAGGACGTAGTAGAGGTAGGTAGAGGTAAATACTCCCGTATAGATATAGTAGGGCCTTCTCTGGATCCTTTCCTTGAGGAAGCAGCCCATACCAAGGAGGAGCATGAGGATGCTTGAAAACATAAGGATGTTTGGGAGAAGTACCGATATCACCGGGGGAAGCACCCTCCAGAATACCGCAAGGGTGAGCCCTGCCGAGTGGAAGACAAACTCCCCCAGGAAAAACTTGAGCCCTCTAAAGGTCCTCCCATAGGAAAACCACAGGTGGAGGATGATGAGGGTGGTGATATAACTGATAAATATATAGTTTATAATCAGGGTACTCATATGAAGATAGCTCACCTGGGGATCACCTCCTAGATAAAAAGTAGATATATCCAACTATCTATACTACTTCTCTAAATCTACGGTATATCCTTTTCTGGAGATGGAGTTCATGGAGGAATTGAGGAAGGGTAATAAAAAACCCCTGAGGAGTACTCAGGGGCACAGTTCTGTTATTTAGTTGCAATCAAAGGCAGTTCCTACTTTGCAGGTACAAATCCCTCTTCAGCTACAATAGCCTGTCCCTCCGGTGAAAGGGCAAACTCGATGATATTTGAGATAACCTGGGATCTCTCAGTTGGTGCATACCAGAACAGCTCTCTTGCAATAGGGTACTTCTTGCTGGCTACATTCTCAACTGTAGGAGCAGATCCGTCTACCTCCATGGCCTTAACGGTCTCATCCATGTATGCCATTCCCACATAACCGATTGCATTCTCATTGCTGGCAGCTTCCTGCACGATAGCTGAGTTTGACGGAAGGTATAGGGTGTCCTCTGCATACTCCTTAGTGGACCCCTTAACTCCCCCTCTTACAACGTCCTCCTTAAAGTACACGTGGGTACCAGAGGATGAATCCCTTGAAAGAAGGATAATAGGGGCGTCCGCTCCTCCCACCTCGCTCCAGTTGGTGATCTCTCCTGCGAAGATTCTACCGATTACCTCCTTGGAAAGGGCATTTACAGGGTTGTTCGGGTGAACGATTACAGAGAGACCGTCCCATCCGAAAACAATCTCCTCAAGGGGCCTTCCTGCATCTGCAGCGCTCTTAAGCTCGCTCTCCTTGGCATCCCTTGAAGCCATGGCGATATCTGTGGTTCCGTTGATCGCCGCTGCAATTCCTACACCGGAACCTCCCCCTGTTACTGCGATCCTTGCATCCTTGTGTCCGTTCATATAAGATTCCGACAGCTGCTGGGTTACATTAAGACATGTATCCGATCCTGTGATCTGAACTACCTCCGATTTCTCCTTGTTGCTGCCGCATGCAGCCAGTAATAGTAACGATACTCCCAAAAGCATTTTCTTTAACATAATAACTCCTCCTAGAACTTTTTTCTTAATCTTTCTTATACAACTACTTTACAGTAAACTTGTAAAAGGGGTATATAGAGAGTGTAAATGTTGTGTAAATGTCCTCTTACTCTAATTCAGACCCGTAAATTGACCCTGAGGAAGGTTGGAGGTATAGATCGATGAGGGGTGGGAAGTGTAGGTATCTTCTTTTTAATGGGCCTTTGTGGACAAAAAACTATAAAAAGTTGCATAAATCACTTAACTTTATATGTAAAAAAATACTATAATTAAGGGGGATATCCCAAAATTTAAGACTTGTGGGATATTTACTGTAAGCTTCCGCCAGAGGAAGCAGCGAGAGTTTAAAATTAGTACAGAAGGAGAGTTGAGATGGAAAAAAGATTGATGGAGTATGCCAACCTGGCTATAACAACAGGGGTAAATGTTCAAAGCGGGCAGAAATTATATATAAATGCTCCCATCCATGCAGTTAAGCTGGTAAGGATGCTGACAAAGATTGCATATGAAAGAGGAGCAGCAGAGGTAGTCCACAACTGGATGGACGATGAGCTGGAGCTCATGAAGTACAGCAATGTAAGTATAGAGGGGCTGTCGGTATTCCCTGCATGGAAGATAAAGCAGATGGAGGACCTGGCAGAGGAGGGAGCTGCCTTTCTTCATGTGATCTCCCCGGACCCGGAGCTTCTAAAGGATATAGATCCCAAGAAGATAGCTGAGGCCAATAAAGCCAACTCCATAGGATTAAAAGCCTTCAGAGAGAGGATGATGAAGCCGGACAATGCATGGAGTATTATAGCGGTACCCAACGAAGCATGGGCAAGGAAGGTATACCCAGAGGCAACTACAGAGGAAGCAATGGAGCTGCTGTGGGACAGCATCCTCAAGTGTTCCAGAGTGGGAGAGGGAATGGCTGTGGAAAACTGGGATAACCACAACATCAGGCTGAGAGAGAAGACGGATCTTCTTAACCAAAAGAAGTTTGTAAAGCTCCACTACAGATCTGGAGGGACAGACCTCATGGTAGAGATGTCTCCAAAGCAGGCATGGAAGGGGGGGATCTCAGAAACAACTAATGGGATATCCTTCAACCCCAACATCCCTACAGAGGAAGCCTTCTCCATGCCAATGAGGAACGGAGTGAACGGAGTCCTAGCAAGCACAATGCCTCTAAACTACGGAGGAAACCTTATAGATGAGTTTGTCCTTACCTTTAAGGATGGAAGGGTAATCGACTTTACAGCAAAGAAGGGGTATGAGATACTGGAGAACCTTCTCAATACAGATGAGGGTGCCAGATACCTTGGGGAGATAGCCCTTGTACCGGTGGATTCTCCCATCTCAAACCTGAATACTATCTTCTACAACACTCTCTTCGATGAGAATGCTTCATGCCACTTTGCCTTTGGAACAGCATACAAGGGTTGTATAGAAGGGGGCGAAACTATGACCGAGGAGGAGCTCAAGGAGAATCAGGTTAATACAAGCTTAGTCCACGTGGATTTCATGGTAGGAAGTAGGGACCTGAATATAGATGGAATAGATGAGGAGGGGAACAGGGTTCCCGTCTTTGTAGATGGAAACTGGGCAATATAGTAAGGATTTATAGCAGTTAAATTAAAGTCGGCAGGTATCTTTTAACATAGGATACCTGACGACTTTTTTACTGTTAAGGAAAGTATAGAACTCATTAAAAAATTTCATGAAGTAATTAGTATTCCAACTGATTATTAGGATACAACGTCACGTTGCTTTTTATTTAAGTTATAGAATTTTCAGTTGAAGATATTTAACCCTTAAGGAGCTCCCTGGCTAATTTCATATCAATTATCCTTAGGGTCCTTCCCTCCTTCTCCAGGATACCTCCTGCGATGAGCTTTTTGATTATTCTCTGAAGGGTACGTATCTCGATGTGGAGAATCTGAACCAGGTCCTCATTGGAGGTATAGGTGATCTCTCCCCCAGTGGAGATAAGAAAATCAACAACATACTGTTCATTGGAGAGGTTGACCTTGGCAGCATGTTTCTTTATAAGTTTTAAAGCATTTTTGACTATAGCCTTGTTTAACAGGTTATTTAAGCCAGTGAGGGTCTGGGAACCGATACTGTCCATAATCTTTATCATTGGTACCTCTAAGACGGTGGCAGAGGGCATCCCCTTTAATATAATATCCAGGGACTTATCTACCAATAGTTCCAGGTGGCCCAGGCAGTCACCCTCCTGAAACTCCATGGTGACCTCCAGGTGATCCTCTATAAACCCTGTAATTACAACCCTCCCCTCCACTACAATATAGAGGCAGTCTTCCTTGGGTATGAAGATCTCATCCCTGGAAAAACTATGCAGTGTAAAGTAGTTGTTGAGGGATTTAGAAGAAATTATATTTAAATCCTCTGAAGTTAACTGAGGCATTAACTCAGATAGCTGTTCAATATTCATAGCTCCTCCTTTGCCTAATATTCACTTAATTATAGCAAACTTAAGATGCCGAACTCCACTTTTTCTTAAAAATTTAAGGTGGGGAGGGACTACTATTTCATACTCCTTTTAAGATCCTTATACCTTATAGTATAAAAAATATTATTGTTGATTTTTTTTAATAAATTATTTCAAAAATATAAAATCTTTAAAGAGAAATATAGTTTTTTATTAACAAAATGGACTAAAGCACTTGTTTTCCCCATAGGATATCTTGATAATATGTTTAAATTGAAATTATTTTCTGTGAAAAATCTGTATTTCTAAGGGAAGGAAGACAGCGACAGATATTCAGATGAAGGGTGGAGTGGTAGTGGAGGAGTTGATCGAGAGGATTAAAGTATTGCACGCTGAGGTTGAGAGGGAGTGCAATGAGAAGCTGGAGGTTTTAGAGGAGTGCAGCCAGAGGGATGGACAGTGCAGTGGGTGCTCCCAGGGGGAGAGGTGCAGGATAGATGTATCCAAGATGGTTAAGCTCTCCCAGTTGTATAGTAAGCTGATGTCCAGGGAAGGCTGAGCCCCCGGCAGCTATTCAGCAGAAGCGAGCAGGGAAAGATTTAAGGGTGAATATTCGGGTCAGTGGAAGGTATAATGAAACATCGAGGTGAATTAAATGTTTGAAAAGTTATTGGAAATCGAAAATTTATATAGATATTTAAAGGCGGAGTACAGTTTAACAAGGACCGATGTGAAGATTATTATCTCCAGCCTGAAAAATGACAGTCTCTACCTCCTTGGGGAGAATCTGGAAGCGGACAGATCCCTTATTTCTAGAAGGGTGAAGAGGCTGCTGGAGAAGGGGTTTCTCCATAAGAGGTCCGAAAGCAAGGGGCATAGGATAATACTTCTTCCAAAATCCCATAAAGTTTTAGATGATATTAGAGATTTTTTAAGGGATGCAGACTTAGAGGGGCTCATTGTAGCTGAGGAGTAGGAAGGGTATAGAGGTTTGGGATCTAGATAGAGATCCTTGTAGGTGTAAGTTATCTAAGGAAGGTATCGATGGAGGTGGAGGTAGTGGAAGGAACTCAGCTTTTTTTGGAATCCAATCCCAGGGAAGCAAAAAAGTACGTGTATTATGGTAATATCAGATATTTAAAGAGGGACTATGTAGGGGCCCTTGAGTACTATAAAAAAGCCTTGGAGCGGGATTACTTTGACGGGGGGATTCACTACAACCTGGGTCTTATAATGGAAAAACTTCAGGACTATGAGGGTGCTCTGAAGAACTACCTCACCAGTATGAAGTTGAGCTGTGAGACCGCAACCTACTATGCCAAGTCTCAGAGGAAGGTGAGAAGCCTCAAGCTTCATCTGAAAGCTCAGAGGAAGGAAAGGGAGAGGTGATCCTCCCTTAAAGTGAAGTTTGCAATGTGTTTTTAATGATATAGGGGCTCCCAGGGGAGTCTTTTTTTTATGGATTTTTCGGGAAGGTAACAGGGATTTAAAGGTATCTGCCATACGGTAAAAGGGCGAGATCTTCTATTTAGTAATAAAAAAGCAACAAAAAAAATTAAAGGGTGAACATCTCATTTATCCATTGTATTTTAAGGTCTAGAGAAGAATCGCCCGCTGTTTTCTCCTTGAAGATTTAACATATAAATATTATATTGGTGCAATGCATGTTGTTAATGTAAATAGGGGGAGTAAGCTATAAAGTTACAGGATGCTACCGGGGCCTACTGTAACCTACTGAGGGTTAAAAATAAACTCCTATTCAGGGGGTGTTTTGATATATTTGGTATATTGATCAGATATATTTAGTATAGTTTTTCAGATTTGACCAATGAAAAGTTACTGTACTATAATTAGTCTCAAAGAGGTTTGGTCGACCAAGTTGTTCAAAATTAAATCTTAAAATTCAGAAAAAATTCATTTTGGTTTTGGAAGATCCTCCCGACAGAGTGTCGGAAGGATGGGAGTAGATAATTAACTATAGTTGGAGGAGATTCATATGATAGATTCAGATATCCTTTGTGATTTGATCTTAGGAAATAAGCATAAGTGCAAGGGGGGAGAGGTAGCTGACTACATCCCAGGGCTGAAAAATGCCAACAGGGAGAGCTTTGGTGTCTGCCTCATTGACAGCAACAGGGAGGTCCACTGCGCAGGGGATTATGATGAAAAGTTTACCATTCAGAGTATATCCAAGCCCCTGGTACTAATGCTTGCCATCCTTGACAATGGAGAGGACCTTGTCTTCTCAAAGATAGGAATGGAACCCACAGGGGATGCGTTTAATTCCATACAGAAGCTGGAAACATCCAACCTGAGAAAGCCCTTTAATCCAATGATAAATGCAGGAGCCATAGCGGTATCCTCCATGATAAGTGGAGCTTCAGCAGAGGAAAAGTTCAGCAGGGTACTGGATTTCGTAAGGAAGATATCGGAAAACCCTCACCTGGACTATGATGAGGAGATCTATCTGGGGGAGAAGGAGACAGGAAACCGTAACAGGTCCATGGCCTACTTTATGAAAAATGACGGAGTAATAGAGGGGGATGTGGAGGAAGCCCTGGATGTTTACTTCAGACAGTGCTCCATAAGGGTATCAGCTGTGGACCTGGCAAGGATAGGACTCTTCCTTGCAAATAACGGAGTTACCAGCTCTGGTGAGAGAGTTGTCTCCGAGCACACAACAAAAATAGTAAAGAGCCTCATGGTTACATGCGGCATGTATGATGGCTCAGGAGAGTTTGCAGTAAGGGTGGGAATTCCTGCCAAATCCGGAGTAGGAGGAGGAATCCTCTCTCTTGTACCTGGAAAGATGGGGATAGGGGTTTACGGCCCGGCTCTGGATCCCAAGGGTAACTCCATAGGTGGATACGCAATCCTGGAGGATCTATCAAAGCTCCTTTCACTGAGCATATTCTAAGAGAAAACAATAGATGAAAATAAATAACAGATAAAATACAGGAGGAAAAGATGTTTGAAATAATTAACAGCATAATCAATACTGGAAATACAATTTTATGGTCATACGTTCTTATTGCAGTCTTAATAGGAGTGGGGATGCTTTTCACTATAAAGACAGACTTTGTTCAGTTCCGTTATCTGGGGGAGATGTTTAAAGTCCTGGGAGGAAGCGGAGCCAAGAAGGGCGAGGGAGTATCGGCATTCCAGGCATTCTGTATAAGTGTAGCTTCCCACGTGGGAACGGGTAACCTGGCAGGAGTTGCCATAGCGGTTTCCGTTGGAGGGCCAGGAGCAGTGTTCTGGATGTGGGTTATCGCTCTCATAGGAGGAGCTTCAAGTTTTGTTGAGAATACCCTTGCTCAGGCATTTAAGGTAAGGGATAAAAACGGTTATCGTGGGGGACCGGCTTACTATATGGAGAGAGCCCTTGGGCAGAAGAAGATGGGAATGGTCTTCTCTGTACTTATAACAATCTCCTTTGGACTTGTATTTAACTCGGTTCAGGCAAACACAGTTTCATTTGCCTTTGAGGAGGCCTTTGGGATGAGCAGAGTGGCTGTAGGTTTTGGTCTCAGTGCCCTTACTGCCATGGTAATATTTGGAGGAATCAAGAGGATAGCAAGGGTTGCAGAGGTTCTTGTACCTGTAATGGCCAGTGCCTATGTACTGGTTGCACTATTTGTAATCCTTAAGAACTTCACCCTTATCCCGGGAATCTTCCTTATGATCTTCCAGGGAGCCTTTGGAATTAAAGCTGCAGCTGGTGGAGGTATAGGAGCTGCTATGATGATGGGAATCAAGAGGGGACTCTTCTCCAATGAAGCTGGTATGGGATCGGCTCCCAATGCAGCTGCCACTTCAGAGGTAAGCCACCCGGTAAAGCAGGGACTTCTTCAGACCCTTGGAGTATTTGTTGATACTATATTGATATGCAGCTCCACTGCACTTGTGGTGCTTGTTTCAGGAGCTAACCAGACTGAGGGGCTTACTGGAATTCAGCTGACACAGACAGCTCTCTCATCTCAGGTGGGACCTTGGGCCAACCTCTTTATAGCCGTATGTATAATGCTATTTGCCTTCAGTTCAATTATAGGGAACTACTACTACGGTGAATCAAATATAGAGTTTCTGGAGGGGAGCCACCACTGGCTGAAGCTATTCAGAATAGCTGTAATACTTATGGTTTTCTGGGGATGTCAGTCAGCGGTATCCGTTGTATGGAATATGGCCGACCTCTTCATGGGACTTATGGCTCTGATGAACCTTGTGGCTATAGCTAAGCTGGGACACATCGTGGTGGATATACTGGCTGACTACAGAAGACAGAAGGCTCAGGGAGTGGATCCTGTATTTGTTTCCTCCAATATTAAGGGCTTAGAAAAGGCCGAGGTATGGACAGAGGAGCACGCAGAGCAGTTTAGAGATAAGAAGGTTGAAAGTGTTAATATCTAGTCTATTTTAGACTCCCTCAATATGCCCCTGTCCCTAGGACAGGGGTTCTTTATATGGAGTTTACCACTCGCACCTTTGAGTGTAGTAATTTTAAATGTTTTGTATATAATCTGATTTTATAGTATACTTTTATTAGTTTTTTGAGTGGAATTAATGAAAAATTAAGGGAAATGCTTGATCCGGGAGGAGGGGAGCTTGGCAATACCTTCCCTTCCTGTTAAGTGCGAGGTGATATTTTGAACAAATACTTTTCATACTTTATACTTCTCCTTCTCACAAAAAATCTGCGCTATTATTTTTTCGAGAGGGAGCTTGAGTTTTCAGGGGCTGTCTTTACCCTCTTTCTTCTCATCCTTATGGACAGAAGGATAAACTTCTTGAAGATAATGGGCCTCTTTGCAGGGATATTTTTTATAGATATCCTCGGGGTGAGCTGGGGGCTACTGGGGAACCCCATTGAGAGGGCCCTTAATATGGCTCTGCCGGCAATTTTTTACTACTTTGCATTTTTAACGGGGTGCATACTGATAGATATCAAAAGGTATGAGCACGGCAGGAGGATGGTCATACTCCTGGTTATGGACTTTATCTGCAACTTCTTGGAGCTTATGGTCAAGGGGACCCTTCATCAGCCACTGGTCAACTATATGATAGTGGCTATAATTATAAGGGGAGTCATAGTATATATGATTTTTCTTGCCTATAAAAAAAAGGAGGTCCTTATAGTTCAGGAGGAGCACAATGAGAAGTATATAAAGCTCAACCTCATGGCTTCAGATCTGGAGGCAGAGTCCTTCTATCTGAAGAAGATATCTGCAAATGTCGAGGGACTCATGAAGAAGGCCTATACCTCGTATAAAACTGTATCTGAAGTAGAGGAGGCTAAGAGGTACTTTCTGGATCTCTCCAGGGAGATACATGAGCTGAAGAAGGACTATACAAGGGTTGTGCTGGGGCTGGATAACCTCTTCAGGAAGTTTGAGCACGATGAGGTAATCTCCCTCACAAAGGTAGGGGACATAATAAGGAGCAACACCAAGCGCTACCTTCTGGAGACAAACCTGGATATTCAGTTCAGGGTGAAGTTTAAGGACGACTTTAAGGTGAGATACTACCATAAGATATTCATAGTGATAAACAACCTTGTTATAAATGCTATAGAAGCTATGGCTGAAGAGTCCTCGCGGTCTGTAGCCAAGGTAGAGGTCTGCCAGCACAGTGACGAGGAGTATATCTATATCAGAGTGTGGGACAATGGGCCCGGGGTTTCCGAGGATTTTCTGAGCCTTATCTTTATTCCCGGATTTACAACTAAGTTCAGCGGGGAAACGGGAAGGTCTTCCACGGGGATGGGCCTCTCCCATGTGAGGAATATTGTAGATGAAGCCGGGGGAGTGGTGGAGGTATTCTCTACCAGGGAAGAGGGGACAAGGTTTGAGGTAAGGCTACCACTTAATAAGTTTAGAGGTGATACATGTGAGAAAGAGGATAATTATAATTGATGACGACATATCCATAAGAAAGATGCTGCGTTTCATTATCGAAAAAAACTCCCTGGGAGATGTAGTTGAGGAGCTGGCCTCAGGAGATGGGGCAGCAGAGGTAATAAAGCTCTGCAACCCAGATATAGTCCTGATAGACTTCCTTCTCCCTGAAAAGGATGGAGTGGAGATCATGGAGGAGAGTATAGGAAGGGGATACAGGGGAAAGTTTGTTATGATATCCCAGGTGAAGGATCAGGACATGATAAGCGAGGCCTATAAGCAGGGGGTGCTCTTCTTCATCCATAAGCCGATCAATGAGATAGAGGTTAAAAGTGTCCTGGAGAACCTCATAAAGAGTATAGAGGTGGACAGATCCATGGAGATCATAAGAAATACCCTTCTGAATACCTCTGTCCAGCAAAGGGAGGGGGACAACACCGAGGATGATCTGATGAATATATTTTCCGACCTTGGGATAGTCTCTGAGTTTGGGATAGGAGATCTTAAGAGGGTTATCATCTCCATAATAACCCTAAAGAGGAGGGACTACTCTGAAACCTATCAGCTCAAGGATATATTCCAGGAGGTCATAGATAGCTATGAGATCACCGAGGGAGTCAGTGTAAACTTTAAGAGTTTTGACCAGAGGATAAGAAGGATAGTATATAAGGCCTTTGACAACATGTGTCAGAGGGGGGCGGAAAACTTCTACGATCCAGTTTTTTCCAAGTACTCAAATATCCTCTTTGATATAGGGGAGGTCAGAAGAGTTATGGGAAACCTCAATGGAGAGGCCACCAGGAAAGGGAGAGTCAATGTAAAGAAGTTTATGGAGGGGATAGCTCTGAAGGTTATCTAGAGTAAGAAATAGAGTTAAAGTATAGATAGTATTAACAGATGAAAAAGATAGCTAAGGGGGCAGAGAGATACTCTGCTCCTTTTTATTGTTAAGAAAAGTATGGAATGTATAAAAAATACCTTAAGTAATAAGTGTTCCTGTTGATTATCAGGATGCAACGTCACGTTGCTTTTTAGTTGTATAAACTATGAATCTTTAATACCTAAGAGAATAGAGAAGAGGAGTCTTCATTTCAAGAAAAACATAAGTTGTGGTGACTTTTAGCTCTATAGATTTAAAGTATAGGAACTATAAGAGATAAAAGGAGGATATATAAAAAATTAAGATCACAGAATGGTTAAAAAATACACTTGACTACTTATGCAAAATAATATATTATCAAATTAAAGTAAAAAAAGTCATTTATAAAGATGACTTTATAGTTATAATTCACCACAAAATTTAAAATTTTCAAAAAGGAGATAAAGAGTGGAGAAGATGATATATATCAGCAAGCTGCTCAGTGAGTGTCGCTGTATCTTCAGTGAAGAGGATATAGAGCTCACTTTGAATGAGGCATTGGTTTTGGATATAGTGAAGAATCAAAATGGAAAGGTTGCCAAGATATCGGAGATCCTGGCCAAGGACAGGGCCTATATATTAAGGACTATGAGAAGTCTAGCTTCCAAGGGGAAGGTTCGAAAGGATGGAAGTGTATACGTTATAACTGAAAATGGAAGACGAAGCAGTATTAGAGCCTTGGAGATATTAAATGAAGTTGTACCAGATAATTTAAGCATCAAATGAGAGAGGGGGTCAGAGAGGAGTTATATGCTTAGAGAGAGCTTAAGATCTAATTGATTTAATTGTCTTTTAAGGGGAAATTTTGATAAAGCTATGATATTATAGGGTATAAACACTCGTATATACTT
This sequence comes from uncultured Fusobacteriaceae bacterium, assembly GCA_964430145.1. Classification (GTDB taxonomy): domain Bacteria; phylum Fusobacteriota; class Fusobacteriia; order Fusobacteriales; family Fusobacteriaceae; genus Propionigenium. Next base: position 12,435 of record CAYSGC010000019.1, read on the forward strand.
AAGATATGGTTAAGTGTCTCTACAGGTCGCCGTAAATGACCGACTATGGGTGAAGGTAAAAATAGTTTCGATTTTATTTTTTTGAATTCGTACATCTGTTTCCTTCACTTGGGAAGCGGATGTTTTTAATTTTTTGACATAAGGAGAAGGGAAATGAAAAGAAATTATTTTTTACTGGTGCTTTTATTTATAGTGGCAGTAAGCAGCAGCGCAGTGGTAAAGGATGAAGTGGAGATGAAGTGGAGTGCTCAGCCTAGGCTGGGAATAATAAAGGGAGACTACTACAGGGCTGAAAGGTTATTTAGACAGGGACATATGGGATCCATGGAAGTAGTAAAGTATGGGCATGAAATTGTATTTGTTGAGTTCAATGAAAGAACCAGGCCTAACTACTACAACAGGTACTACCAGGATGTTCCAAAGCGTCTTTCAGACTACAACTTTTCCATGGGTAGTATAAAGGGAGCAGCGTGGATAGAAAGTGTTCTTCTTGTTGAAAAGCAGATGTTGGAGGAACAGAGGATAACAGGAGATTTTGATATGGTAGCAGGAGCCTCAAACAGTATTAAGCAGTCTATGATCCCCCTGGCTGAAGAGATAGAGGACCTTTTAAGTGAGGAGTCTCAGGTTAAATACTACAGTATTGCAGAAAAATTTGAAGGTGGAATAACAGGAAGGCTTCAGATAACCATAGAGGATGGTAAAATAATATGGTGCCACTACGACGAGATATTTGCTGATAATCCAGAGGAGATCTCACCCAGAAAATTTAAAAGGTACTATGGAGAATCAAAGTATGCAAGTGTAACCTATGATGAGCCTTCTCGTATAGGGTTTAATGTTCAGATAGATGCCCTGAATAAAAAGGTTATAGAGACGCAAAACCTTCTTGATATTGAGGGACTGCCGGCTACCGGTGACTCTGGTGATTATGCAACAACAGGATTTACAATAAGAAATGAAGCCTGGGACAGGTATCTGGGAATGGCTGAGAAGCTGATAGTTGAGCTTGAAAGGGATGGAGTTCTTTAGGTGAACAATAAAAAAGGAGCATTTATGCTCCTTTTTTTATTCAGAGAGCAGAATAACTCTCCAGATACTTTATAGTATTTTGCAATGATCCTCAATAAAATAATTCAGTATTTATCCAACAGGAGTGATGCACTCCACCGGGCATACTGCTGAACAGGCACCGCAGTCGATACATGCGTCCTCATCTATTCTTCTCTTCCCGTGTTCAATCTCAGATATACAATCTACCGGACATACTGGCTGACAAGCCCCACACGATATACACTCACCCTCATTTATTCTATACGCCATCCTTTTCCTCCTTCAATTAAGATAAAAAACATTAGTAGTATATACATTTTTCCTGTAAGATTTCCTTTAAATCAAGGTTGAATCTGGCAATCACAAGGGTAAGAAGAGGCAGGGCCTCATCTGGATTATTGGGAGATAGAAGCTGTAATTTATTGTTAAAATATTCTCTTTTTTGCCATGGGTCTCCTCTTAAAGGCTAAAGTTTTAAGGAGCTCATATAGTGGTGATTCGATGATAGAGATTGTCTTTAATGTTTGTTTGATAAGAGTTTACAAGGGTTTCAAAAGCCCTGAAAGAACTGAGAAAGTGACCCCTTTAAAGTTATAAAAAAAATTAAAAAAATTTTCTTGAATTTTCTCTACCTTTGATATATACTACTGCTCGGGAAACAAGTTTATAAACGCCCTGAGGGAAGGAGAAGGAATGGAAGTAGTATTAGTAGTTGGGGTGCTGTTGATAGCATTAACATTTGAAGGAGACAAATGAAATATTTGTGTAAACCCTTGATAAGGTGCTTCTTAGAGAGATCAGAAGCTCTTTTTTTATTTTTTGAGAACACCGAAGATTTCCCTAGGATATTTACTTTTTCTTGAGAAGAGAAGGGGGAGCACCCTGCTCGGGAAGAGGTTTAAAAGAGGTGCTGTATTAAGCAGGTATTAACCTACCCTTAAACCTTCCTTTAGAGTGACACTTGACGTTAATTTTTTAGGGAAAAGAGGTTATTATAGTCCCATAGAAAAGAGGTAAACTTTTCTGTTACAGCTTTAAGGGCATATAACTCTCCCAAAGATAGATGTCCCCTGGAATACTAACAACTTTTTCATAATTCTCAGACACCCGTTGTGGGTGTCACCCCAAAAGTTCTGGAACTCCCTTAGGAGTTCCATTTTTTAATTGCTCCTCCTTAAGTTTAGCGAAGGATAAAAATCAGATGAAATTATTTTTATTTAATAACTATTTGAGGGGAGAGATCGTCATAAGAATATAGTTGTTCTACTTTTGTAGTGATTTATGTCCATAGAGGTGAGTTCCATGGAAAGAAAAAGTCTGATAAAAGAGATTAGGGTTTTACACGATGAAATTGACAGGGAGTGTAGCGATAAGCTTGAGGTTCTGGACAGGTGTTTTAAGGAGGGTAGGGAGTGTGAAGACTGTGCTATAGAAGGAGAGTGCAGGTTTAATCTTCCAAAGCTGCTTGAGATCTCTCGTCTATATGAGGAGCTGTATTCAAAGAGCAGTTAATAAAAAGCTGAGATACTTAATAAAAGAAGCCGGAAGTTAATTCCGGCTTCTTTATATTACGAGTGGTTTTTGAATATCTCTTTAAATTTATGGTGCTTTTTAATAAAGACCTCTACGATCTTAGGGTCAAAGTGCTTTCCGCTCTCTGAAGTAATTATCTTAAAAGCTTCCTCGTGGCTGAAGGGTTCCTTATAGACTCTTTTCTGACAAAGGGCATCATAAACATCTGCAAGGGCTACAATCCTGGCCTCGAGGGGAATAGCCTCTTCCTTCAGTCCCATTCCATAGCCGCTACCATCCCACTTTTCGTGGTGGTGTCTTATGATATTCAAAGCTACAGGACTAACCTCTAAATCCTTTATGAGGTTGAAGCCTATCTCAGTGTGCTTCTTCATCTCATGGAACTCCTCCCTTGTGAGCTTCCCTGGTTTCTTAAGGATAGAATCGGGGATACCGATCTTACCTATATCATGGAGGGAGGCGTAGAGTCCCACTTCCCTTACAAATTCCTTGGGAAGTTTTAATTCATCGGCTATGAGCTGGGAGTATTCACCTATTCTTTTTACGTGGTCTCCCGTATCCTCGTCGTTATATGAATTGGCATTTTCCAGGGTTCCCACCAGTCCTAAAGTAATATTTGTAAGCTTTGAATAGATCCTTTTAAATCGCCTGAAGTGAATAAAGACTCCCAAAAATCCAAGGGCTGAAATCAAAGTTATGAAGATAGAAGCTTTAAAGTCCTTAGCTATCTCGATATTTCTCTCCAAAAACTCCTTCTTCCTCATCTCTATCCCAGAGGAGAAGTCCCTCGAAAATGAGTTTATGAGAAAGTAGAGGGATTCATCTTCCCTGGAAACTCCAAACTTCATACTTATCTTATCCTCAATAATCCCGGCTAACTTTATATTCTTAATATTATACCTCTTTAAAAGGTAGTGAGTATTCTGAACTCCTCCTACAAGAGCCTCTGCTCTTCCTGTGGCCACTGCCTCAATAACCTCCTTCTGGGAGTCGAAGGTTATAAGGTTTTCTTCCAGTCCCATGTGACGGAGATAGATTTCTGCTATAGAACCTTTCTGAACTGCTACACTGTACCTTCTCAGGTCTTCCAGGTGAGGTATATACTTCTCTCCCTCCCTGTTGAATATAAGAAACTGAAACTCATCGTAGGGATCTGTTTTGAGGAATCCCTCTCCATTGATGTCCTTGCCATTTATAGCCATAATAGAAGGGTTTATCTGAAGACCCTCTGGGGAATCTGACTCCTGGAACACTATATTGACTCCCAGGATACGTTCTATCTCATAAAAATAATTTACGATAAACCCTTCCTGTTTTCCAAGGATATCTTTATAGAAGAGGGGATACACATCAATATTTTTGGGAACGAATACCCTTAAGGTGTTGTTTTTCTTCAGGTAATCCTCTATATCTTTGGAGATTTTAAGTTTATCTCTCGTATATTCCAAAACTTCTTCATAGACGGTTCTCCTGCTGAAATCAAAGGTATCTACAATCCTCCCTATAATATCAACTAAGGGTTTATAGTAATGGAGACCTCCAAGGTAATATCTTGTTTTCAGTGATGGGGAGGAATAGTTGATCTTTATCCCTGGATCGGGATTCTCAACCATATACTTTAAGCCATCCTGAAGGTCCTCGGCGTATATATCCGCCTCTTTCCTGAGAAGACTCTCTACTGCTTTCTCAGTGCTGGGTTTGGGCATAAGTATTACCCTGTTTCCATACCTCCTTATTACCTCGTTTACAATCTGATCTCCATCAACATAGACTATTGTCCTACCGGAGAGATCGGTGCTGTAATCGGCAAGGGGGTAATCCTCCCTTGTAATGAGAACCCCGCTTAAATTAATGGGATCCCTTAAGTAATAATAGTTTCCCCTATTTCTTTTGTAGTCCTCTACTCCCATAACTATATGGGGTATTCCAGAGTCTACAGCTTCCTGAAAAGCTTTCTTTTCCTGTTTAATAACTTTAAAGTTTAATCCAGTTATCTTTTCCAGGGTAGTGATTACCTCGGGATAGATTCCGTTACTTCCGTTTTCAGTATGGTAGTTTAATATTCCAAGATCGCTATCTAGGTAGATGATAATCTCCTCTTCCCTGAGTAATTTAATCCATTCTGTTTCCTCTTGAGTCAACTTAATATCTGCTCCATTCTTGCCGAAAAGCAAAAAAGAAGTAAATAAAAAAAGAGGCCATATCAATTTCGACATAATATCCCTCCAAAAAAGTTTCGGCAGCTGGCTGTCATATTCCTAAGAACTTAGACCCTATAGTTTTGCGCCACAGAGTTTCCTCTGCTTTGCCTTTTTCGAAGTTATTTATTTTATTAGCTTATAACATATTAAACCTAAATTTTACAGAGGTATAATATATTTTATATATTGTATGAATTTTTAAGAGGGTTTGAGAGTTTGGCCCTATAAAGCATTACAGCTGTAATTCTACAGGTTCTTTTAGAACAAAAACCTTACTATTCTGCTGGGTCTTCCCCTGCGCCCATTGGATTTTTTGCAGATACACTCTACAAATCCCCCCTCCTCCAGTTTTTCGATGATCCTGTTAGCCGACCTTCGTGTAACACCTATGATCTGCGCTACCTCAGAGGAGGTGTAGTTGTTGCACTCCTTCAGGGCAGAGTTGATCCTGTATATGGTGTCTATATTTATGGAGGAGGAGGAAGCTATATGCTCCAGCCTGGAGTCAAAAACTATACTGGAATGATTACCTGGGTCATTTGACGGGAGGAGAGGCCCTGTGAGCTTTTCAGCTTCATATGCCACATAGGCGCTGTTTCTTCTCTCCTTTGAAGCCCTTATGCTTGCAATAACAGAGTGCTTGATTGCCTCCTTGAAGTTTCTCCCGTAGCCCACACCTATGCTGGCATAGACCACCTGATTTTCTCCAATGGAGTCCAGTATACTCAGTTTTGAAAAGTGTCGGGTCTCATATTCAAAGGCCTTCCTGTTACAGAAGATAGTATAGGATTTACTTCCGTTGGAGGAGTAGGCTCCCTCTACCCGTTCAGCGAACCAAAAGACTTCCTCCATAATCCTGTTGTATTCAAGTACTACACTGTGGTGGCTGCTATTTATGATGAGGTTTTCCTTTAAGTTGCTTATATTTATTGTTATAGCTACCTGATCTGAGTTATTATCTCTTTCAGATGATCCTCTGTATATTAAGTTGTTGACCCCCTCTATAATCTGCTCCCTCTGGGGTTCAATTAACACCGTTTCCACTCCCACCATCCCTAGGGAATCCCTCACATTGCTTATCTGGGTTATACAAAGGGAGTTGTCGTACCTGTGGTTTTTCAGGTGATGGGAGATGACTTCCTCTATAAAGGCTTTCTGGGTATAGGAGGGTTTGACAATCTTTATGCTGCACTCCTCCCTTGGGTTTATGCCTAGATCCCAGTAAACCTCCGACATCTCCCTATAGGAGAGGGAATCCACACTTACCTTTTTGATATCTTTCCCCATGTGATAGTTTCCCTGGAGGAGGGCTCTATAGATACTACCCTTGGAACCTTCAATGTAGATATTTGGAATGGAGTGATCCAACCTGTTGTTGAAGAGATAGTGAAGATCCCTTGCACTGTAGAGGATTCCGTGGCAGATTCTGCTTATCCCCCTAATCCTCTTTACTCCTCCTTCGAGGTCCCTCTCATCGGTCACATTCACAAGGTGCAGGGTAATCCCCTTAAAGTGTTCCTCTATGATCTTTTTAATTCTCAGATTTATGTCTGGATGCCCTACCAGTCCTAAATTAAAATTCAATGTCCCCAATCTCCTTTTATAAAAAATTCCAGTTAAATTTTTTCATTAAATACAATATGGAAAGCTTGTTTTTACTAAGAATATTACCAAAATTATTTAAAGTCAATATAAAGACTTACCCTTTAGGGGTAGAATTTTACCAGGAATAAGATTAAGAGGATAGGGGAGGAGTTTATGACAAACTATATAGCTGAACCATTCAAGATCAAGACGGTAGAGCCTATAAGGATGACTACCAGGGAGGAGAGGATTGAAAAACTCAGGGAGGCAAACTACAACCTCTTTGGACTAAACTCGGAGGATGTTTATATAGACCTTCTTACAGACAGTGGTACGGGAGCTCTTAGTGATGCTCAGTGGGCAGGGATGATGAGGGGAGATGAATCCTATGCGGGAGCCAGGGGGTTTAAGAGGGTGGAAGCTGCAGTAAGGGACATCTTTAACTACACGTATGTTCAGCCTGTTCATCAGGGAAGGGCGGCAGAGCAGGTTCTATTTCCCACGCTCCTCACTGCAGGGAAGAAGTGTATATCAAATATGCATTTTGACACCACAAGGGGACACGTGGACCTTCTCGGGGCCAAACCGATAGATCTTGTAGTTTCAGAGGCTAAGGATACCAGAAACTTCTTTCCCTTTAAGGGGAATATGGACACTGTGAAACTTGAGAGTTATATAGAGGAGGTAGGGGCTGAAAGTGTAGGACTCATAATAATGACTATAACCAACAACAGTGCCGGCGGTCAGCCTGTATCCATGGCAAACATGAGGGAAACCAGCAGAATTGCAAGAAAGTATGGGATCCCACTGATTATAGATGCTGCCAGATATGCTGAGAATGCTCACTTTATAAAGATGAGGGAGGAGGGGTACACAGATAAATCCATCATCGAGATAACCAGAGAGATGTTTAGTTATGCAGAGGCATTTACAATGAGTGCCAAGAAGGACGCCATAGTGAATATGGGGGGACTTATAGGAGTAAGGGATGATGAGGAGCTCTACGAGAAGGTCAGGGGGCTGACAATTCCCTATGAGGGATTTGTTACCTATGGAGGACTGGCTGGAAGGGATCTGGAAGCTTTAGCTATAGGACTATATGAGGGGACTGAAGCAGACTACCTCAGGTATAGAATAGGTCAGGTGGAGTATCTGGGAGGACTTTTGGCTAAGAAGGGGATACCCTTCCAGTATCCTGTGGGGGGGCATGCGGTTTTCCTGGATGCCAAGGAGTTCCTTCCCCATATTCCATACACCGAGTTTCCTGGGCACACCCTTGCCTGTGAACTCTATATAGAGGCAGGGATCAGGTGCTGTGATATAGGTTCATATATGATGGGGAATGACCCTGAAACCGGTGAGCAGCTGAAGTCGGAGATGGAGTTTACTAGGCTGGCTATTCCCAGAAGGGTATATACCCAGTCGCACTTTGATATAGTGGCTCTTGCTCTGGAAAATATAAAGAAGAGGGCCTCAGAGATAAAGGGGTACAGGATAACCTGGGAGCCCCCTGTGCTGAGACACTTTACTGCTAAACTGGAACCATTAAAATAGCATATAGAGAAGAAGGGAATAGGATAAACTATACCTAAACCGTCCGCAAGAGGGGAGGCTTTCCTTTCGCTAGGGTTATCATCTATAAGGGCGGTGGGAGAGGCTATTGTAAGGGATATATCCTCATAGAGAGTTAGAGGCTAGAACTTTTCATAGTGGTAGTGTAAGCTAGAGCCAGGTTGACCCGAGGTCAACCTGGCTCTTTTTTTAGATAATTTTTTAACTTATATATTTTTTACTTCAATTATGAGGAAAATTTTAGGTAAATTTAATAATTTTATTTTATATAAAAAATTAAATTTTTATGAATAAAAGTCACTAAAAAGAATGACTAAAATTTAAATTTAAACACAGTTTAAAAAACATTTGAAATGGTATTTTTAACTTGTAAATTTATTGTTGAAATAAAGATATAAATCATGTATATTGAACTTGTTAATTTTATTCTTCTGTAATTGAAGGACAATGAAATCATTAGATCTTGAAGTGCAAACCTACAAAAAGAAACGTAATTTAATTTTTGAAAGTTGATCTTCAAGGGAGCATAAATAAAACTTAAAAATAATATTCTGAAAAAGGCAAAGCAGGGGAAATTCTGTGACGCAAAGCTTAAGGGTCTAAGTCCTAATAGGATACGGCAGCCAGCTACCAAAACTTTTTTGGAGGATAGTATGAGCAGTCTACAGGTTCTCCTTTTTTATTTCCCGATTTTTTAGGGGAGCAAGAAAGTTGTGTGTTACTCTCAAGGGTATCACCACTAATAAAATAATAAAAATTAATCTGATTTATGCAAAGGCAGGGGAGGGTTGTGCTCATTCCTGGAGCTTCTCTTCCCATCCACCTGCTTTTAGAATAAGATTTGGATATTTAAAATATATAAAGGCGCTGTTTTAGCGGCTTTTTTTATTATTTATTATTAAGGAAAGTATAGTTTTTATTAAAACTCTTCATGAAGTAGTTAGTGTAGCAACTGATTATTAGGATGCGACGTCAATTTAAAATACTGAATCCAGGGAAAAAAAAGGGAAGTGTGCAAGTTAGCACACTTCCCTAAACTTACTATATATCACTTAACTCTAGTAGCAGGGTAGAGAGAAGAAGGGACTTCTCCAAAAGGTTGTGCTTCAGGATATATTCATTTCCGTCATGCTCCTTTTTACCTGCCGGCCCAAAGCCATCTACTACATATTTGTCCCTCTCAACATTGGAGATATCAGCAGAACTCCAACGATGCT
>CAYSGC010000020.1:0-3795 GCA_964430145.1 uncultured Fusobacteriaceae bacterium
AAAAGGAAGTGGCTTAAGCCACTTCCTTTTTAACCTCTCCAAAGGTCTTAAACTTCAGTGCAAAAACAACCCCAACAGCCAGAAGAACCCCTATATTCTCGATACCGTGAATGGTTAGATTCAGGGCTGCTCCCAGGATAAAGAAACCTATAAGCATAGGTACCAGGTATCTGTTTGACCTGTGGTTTCTTATTAGAGCCGCATTTCCCGACAGCATTATGGCAGCAAAGAGGGCCATGCTCTTCCACTGGGACATCTCTGGAAGGAAGGCCAAAAAGTAGGCCACAGGGAAGATCCCCAGCCCCACAAGGCTCCTCACTGTCTTTTCATACCTTTCATTTACCTGGTTATCTACTTTATTGCTTGCTTTGTTATTCGGTTTCTTATTCCTTTTATTCTTTATTCTTTTCGCCATCTTCAAATCCCCTTCATACAAAATAAACTTCCCTGGTTCATTTCTTGTTTCGTGAAAAGTAAGCAATTTTAATTACCATACTTTTCCGCAACATTAAAAAAATTAACGTTGTTTCGTTAGTTCCACCCTAATACTAAGATTACGGTGAGGAAAACGAATCCTTACCAACCTAACTCTTTATTTTAACAAAGATCAAGACTTCCCGTAATTGCCTTTCTAAACAGAGCAAGGTTTCCGTTTCTTTTTATAGGCTCTAGATAGACATACTCCCATATCTCTAGAATTTATTTTATAAATTAAGAACTAGTGGGATAGATAGAACCTAATAAGTTTTACGAAACGACGTAATCACTTCTGTGAAGCCCGACGTCAACCTCCAGTCGGCTATTTAAATTATAATTTTAAGCTACAAAAGCTCCAACTTGCATCATAACAAGAAAGTAAAAAACAGCCGGCTCTCAAGACCGGCTGCCTATTTAAATTTAATTATGCATCTTCTCCAACAGTTCCGTACTTCTCAAGTAGTTCTCTGTTTTCTCTCTCCTCGTCAGCAAGCTCAACCTTCTTGATAGAAAGCTTTACTCTCTTCTTCTCAGAGTCGATCTCGATGATCTGAGCTCTTACTTCCTGACCTACCTCAAACTCGTTCTTAAGATCCTTCACGAAGTTTCTTGAAACCTGTGAAGTATGGATCATTCCGTCTACACCCTTCTCCATCTCAACAAATAGTCCGAAGTCAGTGATGCTTGTGATAGCTCTCTCTACGATGTCTCCTACCTTGTGGTTCTCAACAAGTGTCTCCCAAGGGCTCTTCTCAAGCTGCTTGATTCCACCCTTGATCTTCTTCTCTACAGTGTCGATGTTAAGCACTCTTAACTCTACCTCGTCTCCGATCTTGTACTTAGGAGCGTTCTTAGTCCATGAGAAGTCCGACTGGTGTACGAATGCGTCGATTCCAGCTTCAAGCTCTACGAAGATTCCAAATGGCTTAGTCTCAACGATTCTACCCTTTACTACAGTCCCCTCCTGGTACTTTTCAACTGCTGCATCCCAAGGGTTTTCAGACAGCTGCTTGATTCCAAACTTAAGCTTCTTTCCTTCCTTGTTTAGCTCGATTACCTTTACCTTAACAACGTCTCCTACCTTTACATACTCAGATACGTTTACCTTCTTCTTGTTCCAAGTGAAGTCTGAAAGGTGAACTAACCCCTCTACTCCCTCTTCAAGCTCTACAAATGCACCGAATGATACAAGCTTAGATACTCTTCCCTCTATAACTGAATCTACAGGGTACTTAGTATCTACAGTTGACCAAGGGTCCTCTGAAAGCTGCTTTACAGATAGCTTAAGTGACCTCTTCTCCTTGTCTAGAGAGATGATCTTAGCGTCAAACTTGTCTCCTAGCTTGTAGTGATCTGTGATCTTCTCTACCTTCCCCCAAGAAAGCTCAGAGATGTGGATGAATCCGTTTGACTTTCCAGCCTTTACAGAGATTCCGAAGTCCATGATGTTTCTTACAGTTACCTCTAGTACATCTCCGATGTTCAGCTTCTCAAAGAACTCAGTCTCTTCCTTTACAGTGATGTCCTTTCTAGAAACAAGGATCTTCTTTCCTCTCTTGTCGTCCTTGATGTCCTTTACAACTACCTCGATCTCTTCACCGATGTGGTTAGCTGAATCATTCATAGGGATCTCAGATAGTGAGTTAGGAAGGAATGCCTGCTGGAACAGCACCTTAACGATGTATCCACCCTTTACCTTTCTCTCGATCTTACCCTCTACAACTTCCTTAGCTTCAAATGCCTTCTCAAGTTTTTCAAGGTTTTCAATTCTGTCTATTTCCTGTCTAGATCCGATGATGAAATCATTGTCCTTAGTCTCTCCCTTAAGGATTACCTCTACCTCATCCCCTATGTTGTATCCGTCTAGCTCTTCAGCTCTAACTCTTACTGCTGTTCTTGCACTTGTTACATCTAGGTAAGCATAGTTTCTATCCATTTGAGAGATTACTCCCCTTGCTCTCTCTCCCTTTTCTACAGCACCTTCCTCAGGCATGTAGTCATTTAGCATTGATTCAAAATCCATTTCATCATGTGTGTTAGTAATATCAGACATTAGATTGTCCCCCTTATTATATTTTCTATTTTTACAATTACCTCTTCTGGCGTGGAGGCTCCGGCAGTTATTCCCACCCTCTTCACCTTCTCAAACCAGCTCCTATCAAGGGATGTTTCATCCTGTACCAGATAGGTGTTTAAATTTATCCTTTTAGATATCTCGTAAAGCTTCTTGGTGTTGGAACTCTTCTTTCCCCCTACAACGAGTACCAGGTCCACTTCCTTGGCTAGTTCCTCCACCGCTTTTTGCCTTACATAGGTTGCACCACATATTTTATCAAATATATCTATATTGTGATAGTTACTTTCAATATATTTTTTGACTTCCAGGAATTTATTTTTGTTCAGGGTGGTCTGTGTAAGAAGGGCATACTTCTTCTCATCCTCTATTTTAGTGGCTTTGAGCTCCTCTATCCCCTCTATAACCCTTACAGTTTTTCCGAAGGAGATTATCCCCCTTACCTCTGGGTGGTTTATATCCCCTAGGAAGAGGATCTCATATCCCTCCCTCTCCTTTTCCTGAAGAGTTTTTCTTATGGTTGTCACAAAGATGCAGGCTGCATCGTGGATCTCTGCCTTTCTTTCCAGGAGCTTGTCGTATACAGGTTTTATGGTCCCGTGGGCTCTCACCACCACGATATCTCCCTCGGCAAGGTTATCCCTTCCCTCTAAGAGGTCGGCTTCCTCCAGTATCTCTACGCCCTTACTTTTCAGCTTATCTATTACGTGCTCATTATGCACAAGCATTCCCAGCATATAGATCTTCTTGTCTTTTCTGGTCTCTGCCAGTTCCTCAGCTAGCTCCACAGCTCCCTTTACACCGAAGCAGAATCCCATCTCCTTAGCTCTTATTACCTCAGGCACAACTCTACTCCTCATTAAACTTCTTGACTTCTATTAGCTCCCTAAGGGCATCCAGCATCTCGTCTGCATCCTCCCCGTCTGCTTCCAGTACAAGGGTTCTTCCCTGCTCTGCTGCCAGAAGCATAAGTCCCATTATACTCTTACCGTTTACCTCTTCATCGTCACACTTTACAATAATATCTGCATCAAATTCAGTTGCTGTCTGCACAAAGAGAGATGATGGCCTCGCGTGTAGTCCAGCTTTGTTTTTGATCTCTACCTCTATCTTCTTCATAATTTACCCCTTAACGATCTTTTTAATATTTCCTTTACCTCTTCTGAGTCCTTGCTGGCAAGGAGCTCCTCCTTGAGCTTTCTTACCTCCTGAAGGCTCACATTTCTGATGATGCTCTTGGCTCT
>CAYSGC010000020.1:3895-20942 GCA_964430145.1 uncultured Fusobacteriaceae bacterium
CCTTGAGCTTTCTTACCTCCTGAAGGCTCACATTTCTGATGATGCTCTTGGCTCTGGGAACGAAGGCCGACAGCATACTGAGATCGAATATTCCGAAACTCATAAATGCCAGGATAGCCATGGGATCTCCCCCCATCTCTCCGCATACGCTCACCTTTTTTCCGTACTTCAGGGCAGCTTCCGACAGCATATTTATAGCTCTCAGCACTGCCGGGTCGTAGCCGTCATAGAGATTGGCCACCTCGCTACTCTGTCTGTCTGCAGCAAGGATATACTGGGTAAGGTCGTTGGTTCCTATACTGAAGAAGTCCACCTTCTGGGCAAATACGTCTGCCAGCAGCACTACCGACGGCACCTCCACCATTATCCCTATCTCTATATCCTCCTTAAAGTCCTTCCCCTCGGCTCTCAGCTCAGACTTCACCTCGTTTAAGATTTCCTCTGCTGCCTCCAGCTCCCAAAGGTTGGTAACCATAGGATACATTATCTTTATATTCTTGCCGTGAGCCACCCTTAAGATAGCCCTCAGCTGATCCTTGAATATACTTTCATGGGCCAGGGTAAACCTCAGGCCTCTGAGGCCCAGGGACGGATTTATCTCCTCTGGCATCTCGTAGTAATCAAGGTTTTTATCTGCTCCGATATCCAGGGTCCTTATGGTAAGGGATTTCCCCTCTCCTCCCATCTGCCTGTATACCCTCTCATATATCTCCATCTGCTTCTCTTCACTTGGAAAGAACTCCGAATCTATATAGATAAACTCGGATCTCAGGAGTCCCACTCCCTCTGGACACTGCTTTCCTATCTCTTCCAGGTCCAGATTCCCCCCTACATTTACATAGAGGTTTATCCTCTCCCCGTCTATTGTTTCTGCAGGAAGATCCCTTAACTTCTCATATTCCTTAGCCTGTTGATTTAGTCTGTTCTTTTCGGCTATATACCCCTCCAGTACCTCAGCACTTGGATCCTTAATTACACAGGAGTTGTCCTTACGGGTGTCCAGAATTATGGTCCCGTGCCACTTCATCTGCTTTATCCCCTTTACCCCCATCAATGTAGGAATCTTAAGGGCTTTAGCCAGTATAGCCACATGGGAGGTGTCCCCCCCGTGCTCAGTCACTACCCCCTTGAGGTCTATCCCCTTGTGGTGTGCCTTGAGGAGCTCGCTTGGAAAAACCTCCTTGGCCAGGAGTATCTTGCCATCCAGATCCTCCAGGTCCCTCTTTTCACTGAGCAGGTGATTTATCAATTTCTCACCAATATCCTTTATATCAAGGGCTCTCTGCCTATACACCGGGTCCTTCAGTTTACTAAACATCTCTATGTAATTTCCAACTACAGTATCCACTACCTTTTCAGCATTGGTAAGTCTTTTAGATATACCACTGTTTATCTCTGAAAGAAGTACCGGATCATCTAGTACCATGAGGTGCACCTTAAGAATCTTAAGCTCATCGTCATTTATCTTTCCCTTGAGAGAATTCTTTAAAAATCTGATCTCACTCTTTGTTTCCTCCAAGGCAACTATAAATCTGTTTATCTCCTTCTCTACATCTGCCTCGTTGATCTTATACTCCTTTATATTGAGTACCTTTTTCTTTCTCAGATAGGGTTCCCCTATCACAATACCTTCAAATATGGACTTTCCTTTGATCCTTTCCATGAGCATAACCCCTTTTTTACGCTTTGTGCACTCAAAACTATTATAGCTCATTTTAAATCAATTTTCAATTTATTTACCCTGTCTTCCCCTCTATTTTACCGGACCTTTTATCCCCTCTCCTCCCCCATATAAAGGGGAGCCCCCTCTCAGGAGCTCCCCTCGCTCTAATACCCTATTCCTCCCAGCCCTTGGCTCTCTCCACTGCTTTCCTCCAGCCTTTGTGAAGCCTCTCCCTCTCATCCTCGGCCATAGAGGCCTCATACTGGGTGTCCAGCCTCCAGGAACTGCTTATCTCCTCCTTATCCTTCCAGAATCCCACAGCCAGACCTGCAAGGTATGCAGCTCCCAGGGCTGTGGTCTCTGTTATCTCTGGTCGCAGTACATCTGCTCCCAGTATATCCGACTGAAACTGCATGAGGAAGTTGTTCCTTACAGCTCCCCCGTCCACCTTGAGAGCCCGAAGCTTTATCTTGGAATCCTCCTCCATGGCTCCCAGCACATCCTTTGTCTGGTAGGCTATGGATTCCAGGGTAGCTCTTATAATATGGTTTCTGTTGGCTCCCCTGGTGAGCCCCACAATGGCCCCTCTGGCATACATATCCCAGTAGGGAGATCCCAGTCCTACAAAGGCCGGCACCACATAGACCCCGTTGCTGTTCTCCACCTTGTTGGCAAAGTATTCCGTGTCCGCTGCATCGCTTATGAGCTTCAGCTCATCCCTCAGCCACTGGACCGCTGCCCCTGCCACAAAGATAGATCCCTCCAGAGCATACTCCACCCTGCCGTCCAGACCTACGGCGATAGTTGTGAGGAGGCCGTTCTTCGACTCCACCAGCTTCTCCCCTGTATTCATGAGCATAAAACAGCCCGTCCCGTAGGTGTTCTTGGCCTCTCCCGGAGAGAAGCATGCCTGACCAAAGAGGGCAGCCTGCTGATCCCCTGCTATTCCTGCAATGGGAACCCTCTGTCCCCCCTTGCCTCCTACTCCGCCAAGGTTGGCCTCCCCGTAGATCTCGCTGGAATTTTTCACCTCTGGGAGCATGGATGCAGGTACACCCAGCTCCCTCATCATCCTCTCATCCCACTTGAGCTCCCTTATATTGTAGAGCATGGTTCTCGAGGCGTTGGTGGGGTCTGTCACATGTACTTTTCCATTGGTGAGCTTCCAGATTAGCCAGGTATCGATAGTTCCGAAGAGGAGCTCTCCCCTCTCGGCTCGTTCCCTGGCTCCCTCTACATTGTCCAGGATCCACCTTACCTTTGTTCCCGAAAAGTACGCATCCACCACAAGGCCAGTATTCCTTCTTACATACTCCTCCAGCCCCTCCCTTGCCTTTAGTTCATCGCAGATATCAGCTGTTCTTCTGCACTGCCATACTATTGCGTTGTACACCGGCTTTCCGGTATTTTTATCCCACACCACAGTAGTCTCCCTCTGGTTGGTGATCCCCATTGCTGCTATCTCCTCTGTCTTGATCCCTGTCTTTGCCAGTACCTCGGTCAGCACTGCACTCTGAGAGGCCCATATCTCCATGGGGTCGTGCTCTACCCATCCCGCCCTGGGATAGATCTGGTTAAACTCTTTCTGGGCTACCCCCACTATCCTTTCCTTCCTGTCGAAGATTATCGCCCTCGAGCTTGTTGTCCCCTGGTCCAGGGCGATTATATACTTTTTCTCCATCGATACCCTCCTCTATCCTCTTCACTGCTACATATCCCTTGTAACCACTATATCCACTCCTGTTCCCAGGACATTCTCAAGAACCACATCCCCCATCTTTACTGGAGACCTTACCTCCAGTTTGTTTATCTCCTCCATGCACTTGAATATCAGCTCCTTGGGGATGGCTCCCCTGGTTTTTACCGGTATCCTCTTATGGATACCCCCGGTAATCCTTATGGTGGAGGTCACCACCCTCTTGGGGGCTGTGAGCTCCTCCCTTGCATAGACAGGTCCCCTTTCACACTGGTTTCCCGTCACCCTATAGTCCCTTTCCGTATCCACCTCCATGCGGCATCCTATGGGACATACTATACAGATCAACTCCCTTATCATCTAAAGTGCCTCCTTCCCCTGCTTGGTTTCTCCCACGAGGATATATGAATCTCTCCTGTCCAGCACCACATCCTCCAGACTTATCTGAAGCTCCCTTGCAAGGATCTCCTGTACTCTGGGGCCGCAGAATCCTCCCTGGCACCTTCCCATGCCAGGCCTGCACCTCTTCTTCACCCCGTCTACAGTTGTAGCTCCCACCCTCCTGTGGATGGAGGCCACTATCTCCCCCTCTGTGATGGTCTCACACCTGCAGATAATCCTTCCATACCTGGGATCCCTCCCTATGAGCTCCCTCCTCTCCTCTGGGGAGAGCTCCATAAATACTATCTGCCTTCTCTCCGGATTAAACTCCTCATATATCTCAGCATCCAGCCTCTCAGCCACCATCCTTGCCACATCCACTCCAATTGCAGGAGCCGAGGTAAGTCCCGGAGACTTTATCCCCCCCACATCTATAAAACCCGGGGCATCCTGAGCCTCCTCTATGACAAAATCCCCCCGGTCCGATTCCGCTCTCAGTCCCGCAAAGCTCCTTATGGCCTCCCTGAACTCTATTCCCTCCACCGATCTGACTGCCTGTTTCTTTACATAGGTCAGCTGCTCCTCTGTGGTGGCCAGGTCCTCCCTGTTGTTGAGGTCCTGGGCATCCGGTCCCAGAAGAAGGTTCCCGTGGACTGTAGGGGTCACAAGTACCCCCTTTCCCAGCTCTGTGGGACACTGAAATATAACCCTCTCCACCAGGTGCCCCTGGCTCTTATCCATGACAAAGTACTGCCCCCTTCTGGGTCTTATCCTGTAGGTAGGTTTGGCCACCATATTGTGGATCCTGTCTGCATACACCCCTGCTGCATTTACTACCATCCTGGTGTCAAAGTATCCCCGGTTGCTCTGGACCCTGTAACCTCCCTCTACCCTCTCTATATCTATAACCTCCTGGTTGAGCTCCAGCACCACACCATTTTCCACTGCATTTTCCATCATGGCTATGGTCAGCTCCCATGGCCCAACTATCCCGGCGCTTTCTGCCAGGAGCGCCCCCTTAACCTCTGGACTCAGATTGGGTTCCAGCAACCTGGCCTCCTCACTGCCTATGATTTTTAAGCCGGGCACCCCGTTTAACCTTCCCCTCTCCCTGAGCTCCTTCAGGCATTCCTTTTCCTCCTCTGAGAAGGCCACCACCATGGAACCGCATCTTTTGAAGGGCACATCCAGCTCCCTGCATAGCTCATCAAACATCCTATTCCCCAGGACATTGTACCTGGCCATAAGGGTCTCCGGTTCAGCATCGTAGCCTGCGTGTACTATTGCTGAGTTGGCCTTACTCGCTCCATTGGACACATCGTTTTCCCTCTCCAACACCACCACATCCAGATTAAACCTGGCCAGCTCCCTGGCCACTGAAGCACCAACTACTCCTCCCCCTACTACCACTACATCCCTCATAATCCTTCCCCCTGCTTACTTCCTTCTATCTTCCAGGCTCCCTAAGAAAAAAATCCAGGCAGTTATCCCTCATCTGCCTGGCTCTCCCTAGTCTCATGCCATATTCATTTATCTGCATTAAGGCAAAATCCCTGTCTATTCTAAAAACTTCCTCTCTTTTTTCTTCGAAAGTTAGAGAAAATTCCTTCTTTACTCTGATCACATTAACTATAAAAAGTTAAACTTATAAAAGGGCATACACAAATGACTGCTAAGAATTCTCTTCCCTTTTTTATACCGATGTGCCTTTATACTTGTTTACCTGCTAGACCGTAAAAACAGATTAAGTTCCGCAGAGACCGGCTAATTTACCTTACAACAGGAGCGAGGACTGTAGCTTATAAAGGGCGTAGAGTAATTATCCAACTTAGAAGGTATTATTAAAAAGGGCACATTTTCTTTGGTTCGTTTCTTTTGGGTGACAAAAGAAATGAACATTCTGAAGTACCCCGCTCTCTTCAGAGAGTGAAATACAAAAATACAAAAAGAACCCCACAGGGCAATGTGGGGTCCCTTTACAGTTGATCTATCTAATCTATCGGGGTAGATTTTACATGTTTCTTGTTGCTACTATGTCAACTCCTGTATCTAGGACGTTTTTAATGATTACATCTCCCATCTTTACTGGAGACTTTACCGCTACCTTGTTGATCTCCTCCATACACTTAAAGATAAGTCCCTTCGGGATAGGGTCAGCAGTTTTTACTGTAAGCCTGTTGTAGATTCCCCCCTCTATCTTCACGCTGGATGTAACTATTCTTGTAGGAGCTGTCAGTTCCGCTTCGGCATATTTTTGACCTCTGGGACACTGGTTTCCGGTGGTCTTAAACTCATTATCTAGATCTACTTCCATATGACATCCCATGGGACATGCGATACACACTAATTCCTTTATCATCTTACATTCCTCCCTCTACTACAACTACCTTTAGCTCCGCTCCCTCTATCTTATCCAGGATCACCTTAGGTACGATTATCTTCTCCATCTCTCCAGGAGCCATGTGCTTCTTCTTTAGGGAGATAAGTGTATTATCCCCGTCTCTTAGCTCCAGCCTCACATCTCTGTACACGTTTCCAACTCTCATGAATATCTCAAGCTTATCCTCTATATTGTTGAGGTTAACCTTCTGAGGTACTGTATAGTTAACTCCGTAATCGGCCTTTATCCTCTTTTCCTCTCCATCTTTTGTAACTTCCTTCTTGAGAAACCTTGCTGCTGCCTTACCTGCTCTTCTGGATTCAGCACTTACAAAGTCCACAAGGTCGTGTACGTGTACTACGTTTCCGCAGGCAAATATTCCCTCTACACTTGTTTCCATAAGTTCATTTACAATTGGTCCCGAAGTTCTCTGGTCTATATCCAGCTCCGCTCCCCTTGAAAGCTCATTTTCAGGGATAAGTCCCACTGAAAGAAGAAGGGTGTCACAGTCATAGTGCTTCTCAGTTCCAGGGATAGGTCTTCTGTTTTCATCCACCTGAGCGATGGTGATTCCCTCCACTCTTCCCTTACCTCTTATCTCAGTTACTGTATGGCTTAGAAGCAGAGGTATATCGTAGTCATCCAGACACTGAACTATGTTTCTTGTAAGTCCTCCAGAGTATGGCATTAACTCCACTACAGCCTCTACCTTGGCTCCCTCTAGGGTCATCCTTCTTGCCATGATAAGACCAATATCTCCAGATCCAAGGATTACAGCCTTCTTACCTACCATATATCCTTCCATGTTTATATATCTCTGAGCTGCCCCAGCAGTAAATACTCCTGCCGGCCTGTCTCCAGGGATGGATATAGCTCCTCTTGTTCTCTCTCTGCATCCCATGGCCATTATTATAGCCCCTGCATCTATCTCAACAAATCCGTCCACTGTATTTATCATCTGTATCTTTCTGTCTCTGCTTACATTCAGTACCATGGTGTCCAGCTTATACTCTATTCCTCTTTCCATAAGCTGGTCTATGAATCTCTGAGCATACTCGGGACCTGTCAGCTCCTCCTTAAACTCATGCAGTCCGAATCCATTGTGAATACACTGCTGAAGGATTCCGCCCATCTCCTTGTCTCTCTCTATAACTAATATATTTTCAATTCCGTTTTCCCTTGCTTCTATTGCTGCAGCAAGCCCTGCAGGCCCGCCACCAATTACTACTAAATCATATTTCATAGTTTGTCTCCTTATTTTCTTATTTTAATTGTTAGCTGGCCTCATTCGGAAAAAGCGTAAATGTAATATGAGGAAAAACTTTAGAAAGGTGCTCGTCGACTTTCACAAAAATAAAGCAAACGATACGACTCTTTCAAAGTTTTTTGATTATGAAATAGCTTTTTCCGACAGAGGTGCCCTTTCTTGGTTACTTCTTTGGGCAAACAAAGAAGTAACATCAACTACTTTGTAGTTCCAGTCAAAATATATGAATCCTTGGCATCCAGAACTACATCCTCTAGGGTCATATTAAGCTCTCTGGCTATGATCTCCTGCACTCTAGGTCCGCAAAATCCTCCCTGGCATCTTCCCATACCTGGTCTGCATCTCTTCTTTACACCATCTACAGTTGTAGCTCCTACCTTCCTGTGAATGGAGTCCACTATCTCTCCCTCAGTTATATTTTCACATCTGCATATGATCCTTCCATAGTTTGGATCCTTCTTTATAATCTCTGCCTTCTCCTCAGGTGAAAGCTCCATAAATACTATCTGCTTCCTCTCTGGGTTAAACTCCTCATTTAACTGGGCATCCAGCTTCTCAGCTACCATCTTGGCTACATCCACACCAATTGCCGGTGCAGAGGTAAGTCCCGGAGACTTTATTCCTCCCACATCGATAAATCCTGGAGCATCTACAGCTTCCTCTATAATAAAGTCATCTCTGTCAGCCTGAGCTCTAAGTCCTGCAAAGTTTCTTATGGACTCCCTAAACTGTATTCCCTCTATGGATCTTGTTGCATTGTTTCTTACAAAGTCAAGCTGCTCTCCAGTTGTGGAGATATCCTCCTTATCCTCAAGATCCTCAGCATCTGGTCCCAGAAGAAGGTTTCCGTGAACTGTAGGAGTTACCAGCACTCCCTTCCCCAGCTTGCTTGGACATTGGAAGATTACCCTGTCCACAAGCTCTCCCTGGGTCTTATCCATTACAAAGTACTGTCCCCTTCTAGGTGTTATCTTGTATGTCGGTGCTGCTATCATGTTGTGGATCTTATCTGCATATACCCCTGCAGCGTTGATAACTATCTTGGCATCAAAGTGCCCGCTGTTGGTAAGGATTCTGTATCCTCCCTCTATCCTCTCTATATCTACTACCTCTTGATTTAGCTCAAGGTCAACTCCGTTTTCCACTGCATTTTCAAGCATAGCTGCAGTTAGCTCCCAAGGTCCAACAATCCCCGCTGTCTCAGCTAAAAGTGCCGCCACTACCTCATCATTTACATTTGGCTCTATCCTCTTTATCTCATCCTTTTCTATGATCCTCATCTGCGGGATATTGTTCTTTCTTCCTCTCTCCATAAGGTCTGCAAGGTGCTCCCTCTCCTCCTCTGAAAAAGCAAGTACCAGTGATCCGCACCTTTTGAAGGGTACATCCAGCTCCTGAGAGAGTTTATCAAACATTGCGTTTCCAAGAGCATTGTACTTACCCATTAGAGTTCCTTCCTTGGCATCGTACCCTGCATGGACTATAGCTGAGTTAGCCTTTGTTGAACCATTGGATACATCATTTTCCCTCTCCAGTACCACAACATCTAATTTAAATTTAGCCAGCTCCCTTGCCACTGAAGCTCCGCTTATTCCTGCTCCTATTACCACTACATCTCTCATCTAAACCTACCTCCATAATCTTTTAAATTTCTTCCTGTAAAATTCCCTTTTAAGAAAAAAGCCAGGTAAACATGAGGTATCTAAAATACCTCTCAGTTTACCTGGCTCACTCTATTCTCATGCCAATATTTAATTTTTTAACTGCCCTACTCCAGTCCGTAAATCTGGATCAACGCATCAAGTTTACCTCTCCCCGTCAACTCCAGGGATTAACATAGGTCATCATCTTCTTCTAGACCTATTTTTCACTAGGATATTACCATTTATCGAACAAAATGTCAACTTATACGGTTAAAGTTATTTTTTTCTTTTAATCTATGGGTCTTTAAAAAAGCTATCTGGAAGTTAATCCAGATAGCTCCCTGATTTATTATTCAGTTTCCCACTTAAGAGATCTCTCTACAGCTTTTCTCCATCCACCGTAAAGCTTTTCCTTGTGATCCTCTTCAATAGCAGGGTTGAACTTTCTGTTTATCTTCCAGCTTTCAGCTATCTCGCTCTTATCCTTCCAGAATCCCACAGCCAGACCAGCAAGGTATGCTGCTCCCAGAGCTGTTGTTTCAGTTATCTCAGGTCTCAGTACCTCTGCTCCAAGGATATCCGACTGGAACTGCATTAGGAAGTTGTTCTTAACTGCTCCTCCGTCTACTCTAAGGGCATTCAGCTCGATTCCAGAGTCATCCTTCATTGCATCCAGAAGGTCTCTAGACTGGTAAGCTATAGACTCTAGAGTAGCTCTGATTATATGGTTTCTGTTAGCTCCCCTTGTAAGCCCTACGATAGTTCCTCTGGCATACATATCCCAGTATGGTGATCCCAGTCCTACAAATGCAGGTACCACATATACTCCGTTACTGTCCTCTACCTTGCTAGCAAAGTACTCTGTATCTGCAGCATCGTTGATAAGCTTAAGCTCATCTCTCAGCCACTGTATAGAAGCCCCTCCTACAAATACCGAACCTTCTAGAGCATACTCCACCTTACCGTCCATTCCGATAGCTATTGTTGTAAGTAGTCCGTTCTTTGACTCAACTGCCTTCTCCCCTGTATTCATAAGAAGGAAACAACCTGTTCCATAGGTATTCTTAGCCTCTCCAGGAGCAAAACATGCCTGACCAAAGAGTGCTGCCTGCTGGTCTCCTGCAATACCAGAGATCGGGATTCTGTATCCTCCCCCTCCAGCTACTCCTCCAAGGTTTGCCTCTCCGTAAACCTCACTTGAGTTTCTTACCTCTGGCAGCATAGATGCAGGAACCCCTAGCTCCTCCATCATTCTCTCATCCCACTTAAGTTCCTTTATATTATATAGCATTGTTCTTGAAGCATTTGTAGGATCGGTTACGTGTACCTTTCCATTTGTAAGCTTCCAGATGATCCATGTATCCACAGTTCCGAATAGAAGGTCTCCGTTCTCTGCCTTCTCCCTTGCTCCTGGTACATTGTCCAGTATCCACTTTATCTTAGTCCCAGAGAAGTATGCATCTACCACTAGTCCGGTGTTGGACTTAACATATGCTTCCAGTCCATCCCTTGTCTTCAGCTCATCACAGATCTCAGCTGTTCTTCTACACTGCCAAACAATCGCGTTGTAGACAGGCTCTCCAGTATTCTTGTCCCATACTACAGTTGTTTCCCTCTGGTTAGTGATTCCCATAGCTGCTATCTCTTCATTCTTTATTCCAGTCTTAGCGATTACCTCAGTTAATACAGAACTCTGGCTTGACCATATCTCAAATGGATCGTGCTCTACCCATCCTGCTTCAGGATATATCTGAGTAAACTCTTTTTGAGCCATCCCTATAGTTCTTCCACTCTTATCAAATACAATCGCTCTTGAGCTTGTTGTTCCCTGATCCAGCGCTATTACATACTTTTTTTCCATCAACTTTTACCTCCAAATTTTATATCGAATAAGAATATAGTTTTTTAGCTCCATACCTTTAAGCAGAAATCAAATAGCTGTGCTCCTAAAACTCCTCCAATAACTGGAGCTACCACTGGAACCCAAGCATAAGCCCAGTCTGAATCTCTCTTCCCTTTAATTGGAAGTACCGCATGGGCAATTCTTGGCCCTAGATCTCTTGCAGGGTTGATTGCATATCCAGTAGGTCCTCCAAGGCTCAGTCCTAGAGACCAAACTAGTATACCTACTAATAGTGCTCCCATAGCCCCTACGCTGTTGTTACTGTTTGTTATTCCAAGTACTCCCATAACAAGCATTGCTGTTCCGATTACCTCAGTTACAACATTCCACTTGGCACCACCTATTGCTGGTCCTGTAGAGAAGGTAGCTAGCTTTCCGTCTGCATCGTCTGTCTCATCATAGTGCTGCTTGTAAGTTAGGAAAACAAGAATCCCTCCGACAAATGCACCGGATATCTGAGCTGCTATATACCCGGGAACCATAGCCCAGTCAAAAGCTCCGATAGATGCCAGCGCTATTGTTACAGCTGGGTTTATGTGAGCTCCGCTCACCCATCCAGTTACATAAACAGCTACCGCTACAGCAAATCCCCAACCAGCAGTAATAACGATCCAACCACTTCCATTACCCTTACTCTTGTGAAGTACAACGTTAGCTACAACTCCATTTCCCAACAAAATTAAAATCATGGTTCCAATAAACTCAGCCAAATAAACTCCCATTTCTTCCTCCTTGTCGATATTTGATTTTCATTAAATGAAAAATTCTTTGTGCTAAGTAAAACAAAAAGCCCGCAAAAAACAACTCCCCCTGGAGTCTTTGCGTGGCCTCTCCTATTTTCTTAGCCAAATATGTATTTTCAATTTAAGTATATTTTGTTTTTTATAATTTGTCAAACTTTTGCCCTAAAAAATATTATTTTTTGTTCTATTTTAAGTACATTATTTCACAAAACGTATTTTTCAAGATGTTTTGTAATGTTTCCGAAAGAGAAGAGAGGTTCCTTTTATAATGCTGTACACTTTAAAAAAGATAAAAAAAGCAGTGCCCTTCCAGCACCGCTTTTTATCTAAGTCTTTTAAGCTGTTTTCTTCCTTACAATTCCCGCATTCCATGCTGGAATAAGAAGTAGTATTGCCAGCACTGCTGAAGCTATCAACATTATAAAGTAAACATTCCAGGAGTAGTTGTCCAGTACATATCCCACACCGATCTCTGAGCCTGTTGCCCCAATAAAGTATCCAAAGAGCCCCGTCCATCCTGCAGACATCCCTGCACTATCATCCCTTGCATTATCCACAGCTGCTATTCCTATAGCCGCAACTGGGAAATATATGAGAGCCCCTATTAGAGCAATTGCTAAGTTTATAACTAAGATGCTGTCTGTTAACCAGTAGGCTAGTACTGAAACTATTGAAAGCACTAAGCAGATTACAGTTAGAGGTGTCCTTCTTCCTTTAAAGATCTTATCTGAAAGCCAGCCTAGCAAGATCGTTCCAGGGATAGCTGCAAATTCAAACATAAAGAAAGCCCATCCTGCGTCCTTCATGTTGATCCCCTTGTATTGAACCAGGTAAACAGATATCCAGTCAAGGGTTCCGTATCTGAGGAAGTAAACAAAGGCATTTGCCAGAGCCAGAGACCAGAGGGTTTTATTTCTTAAAATATCCTCCATAAATATCTCCTTGGAAGTTCTCCCGCCTTTTTTAGCTCTCTTATCCTCCTTTACAATCTCTCCGTGATACTCCTCCACCGATGGAAGCCCTAAAGTTTCCGGCTTGTCCCTGAGGAATACCATTACAAGAATACCTGCTATTATTGATATCACTCCCGGCAGATAGAAAAGACCCTGCCAGCTCCCTGAAAACATTCTTACACCCATTATAACTATAAATGGAATTATCATAGCCCCTACATTATGAGCCGTATTCCATATGGACATCCAGGTCCCCCTCTCATCGTTGGAGAACCATACCTTCATTGTTTTCCCGCATGGAGGCCACCCCATGGACTGAACCCATCCGTTCAGAGTCCAGAGAACTGTAAAGGCTGCTATACTTTGAAAGCTGCCAAAGATAATATTTATAATTCCAGCCAGTATAAGTCCAAGTCCCATAAAGTATCTGGGATTAGATTTATCCGACACTCCCCCCATTATAAACTTTCCAAATCCGTATGCTAGGGGCATTCCTGCTGCAATAGCCCCTACCTGGAGCTTAGTATATCCAAGCTGCTCAATTAAATATGGCTTTGCAAAGGATAGATTTTTCCTCGTTATATAAAACACTGCGTATGCTAAAAATATAGTGATAAAAACCTGCCACTTATACCTTCTGTACTCCTTGTCCGCATCCTTTACCCTGACCCCAAGAACCTCTGCTGATTTTAAAAATCCAATCATAACTCTTCTCCTTCATTCTGTAGATTTAATTTTGTATCATACTCGGCTCCCTTGCCTCCCCTCTTTTTTTGAGACTCATTGCTCTGGTACACCACCCGTGCAAAAACAAAAAAGGCATTCTAAAACACCCCCCAGTGTTTAGAATGGCCTTATCTCATCTTGTCTCATAGCCGAATATGCTTTAATAAGCATATTCTATTACACTTTTTTCCGTTTGTCAACTTTTAGAACTTTGTTTTTGAAATTAGAGCATTCAAAAACAATTCGATTGATTTTTTATAGTTGTTCATTCTCAAGGTCAATCATAAAACTCAGGAGCTTATCAGACACTCCATAATTTTTTCTGAGTTGTGGATACCCCTTGGGCTCCTGCTCTCAGGGCATTCATTATGTCCTCCTTGTCCCCTATAAGTCCCCCGGCGATAACAGGAACCCTCAGCTCCTTGGCAAGCCTGCTGATTATCTTAGGCATAAGCCCTGGAAGCACCTCCACTGCATGGGGATTATTCTCCTTGGCATACTTTAATGTATTTTCAAAGGAGAGGGAGTCCAGAAGGAAGAACCTTTGAATTACCATAACCTTCATCTTCTTTGCATTTTTTATAACGCTGTGTTTAGTGCTTATTATTCCATCCAGCTCTGTATTTTTTATTAGATACTCCAGAGCATAGGTGGAGTAGGACAGGCCGTCTACAAGATCTGCATGGACAAACACAATTTTTCCTGCTTCCTTCAGCTTCTCCACCATGGATTTAATGTTAAATAGATTTGAGGTGAGGATAAATACCAGTTCACTCTCACTTCCTATAACCTCTTCCACACCCTTTTCATCCTTTACAGCTGATATTATTGGATTTCTTTCTAAAATTTCTTTTATTCTCGACAACTTTCATTCCCCCTAGGTGATACTTTTCCCTCAAATATCCAAAACTAAAATAAAATATAATTCAATTGCTTAACTCTATTATACACAATTTGTAATTATATTTAAAAATTTATCTTTACCATCTCCCTGGATAATCTGAAAAAATGCCATCCAACCCTAGATTTTTCAACTCCTTAAACCTTTCCCTGGAATTTACAGTGTAGGAATATATCTTGCATCCTGTCCCCATGAGGTGTTTTAAATACTCCTCATCCAGGTAGTCCTGAGAGGGATGGATACTCCAGGGATCCAGCTCCTTGAACCCCCTATACTCATCTACTCCCAGAAGTTTTCCGTAGAATAAAAGACCTATCTTAATCTCCCTGCTTCTTTTTCTTACTCCCTTTAAGAGCTTATGGTCGAAGGAGGAGATTATAACCCTCTCCTCTATTCCGTACCTCTCAACAGCATCAACTACCATCCCTGCTATATCCCTCTTATCCAGCATAAAGCTCTTTATCTCTATATTTAGGAGGGTATCCTCTGGAAGGATCTCCACTACCTCCTCCAAGGTTGGTATCCTCTCCCCTGCATACTCCTCTCCAAACCAGCTTCCTGCATCCAGCTTCCTCAGCTCCTCCAGGGTCTTCCTCATCACATATCCCTTGCCATTGGTGGTCCTGTCCACCCTATAATCATGGATTACCACCAGTTTGTTGTCTCTGCTCAGCTGCACGTCAAACTCCACAGCCTTAGCTCCCCCTTCCACAGCTTTTTTCATGGAAGCCAGCGTGTTTTCCGGTGCTTCTCCGCTGGCTCCCCTGTGAGCAAATACTACCATAAATCCTCCTTAGTAGCTTCATTCCTTTTTCCTGAAATTATCCAGTTGATCTTAGCCTCTATAGTTAACTTCTCTTCATCTTTATATATGTATCTATCTCTACAGCTGCCTTCTTCCCCGCTTCCATAGCAAGGATTACAGTGGCAGCACCGGTTACAGCATCTCCCCCGGCGAAAACTCCCATCTTTGTTGTCATGTGGTTGTCCTCTCCAGTGACTATGCAGTTCCACCTGTTTACTTCCAGCCCATCTGTTTTATTTGGTATCAGCTCGTTGGCCTTGGTACCGATGGCCATGATTACGCTGCTTGTCTCCAGTATAAACTCCGATCCAGGAACCTCTACAGGCCTTCTTCTTCCGCTGGAATCTGCTTCCCCCAGCTCCATCTTAACACACCTTATGGCCTCTACCCAGCCATCCTCATTGGCTATTATCTCCACTGGATTTGTGAGGATGTCAAAGATTATGCCCTCCTCCTGGGCATGGTGAACCTCCTCCAGCCTTGCTGGCAGCTCCTCCATACTTCTCCTGTATACCACATGGGTTTCGCTTCCCAGTCTGGCTGCTGTTCTGGCTGCATCCATGGCTACATTTCCTCCGCCGATAACTACAGTCTTCTCTCCCACCTTTACCGGGGTCATATGGTCATCCCTGTGAGCCTTCATAAGGTTTACCCTTGTAAGGAATTCATTGGCTGAGAATACTCCGTTGGAGTTTTCCCCTGGAATCCCCATGAAGTTGGGCAGTCCTGCTCCGCTGGCAATAAACACAGCGCTGTAGCCCTTCTCTTCTAGTAGCTCATCCACAGTGAATGTTCTTCCTATGAGGGCATTGGTCACTATCTCCACTCCCAGCCTCTTGATATTTTCTATCTCCTTCTCCACCACAGAGTGCTTGGGCAGCCTGAACTCTGGTATACCATAAGTCAGCACTCCTCCCGGTTCATGGAGAGCCTCATACACCCTTACCTTGTATCCCATCTTTGCCAGCTCACTTGCAGCAGCTAGTCCTGCAGGTCCGCTTCCTACAACAGCTACCTTTTCCTGCTTCTCCTCATCCTTCACTGCCTCTACTCCGTTCTTCAGGGCGTAGTCTCCCACATACTTCTCCAGCTTTCCAATGGCAATGGCGTCTCCCTTTACTCCCATTACACACCTTTCTTCACACTGGGTCTCCTGGGGGCATACCCTCCCGCAGATGGCAGGGAAGCATGAAGCTTCAAATATTACCTCAGCTGCCTTGTCAAACTTACCCCTCTTTATATTCCCTATAAACTCTGGGATATTTATAGACACTGGACATCCCTCTATACACTTGGCGTTTTTGCACTCCAGACACCTGTTGGCCTCCTCTATGGCCTCCTCCTCGCTGTATCCCAGGCATACCTCCTCAAAGTTCTTAACCCTAATTTCTGGATCTAGGGCAGCTATGGGAACTCTCTTAAATCTGTCCCTCTTCTTCTCTGCAGCCTCCTCCTCATGGCAGCCGCAGCTGTGGGAGTGGTGGGTGTCCCCCTCAATCTCAGCCAGGGTTCTTCTTCCCTCCTCGGTCTTATACATCTGCTGCCTTCTCATGGCCTCATCAAAGTCCACCAGATGCCCGTCAAACTCCGGACCGTCCACACAGGCAAACTTTATATCCTCACCTATGCTTACCCTGCAGGCTCCGCACATTCCTGTCCCATCTATCATAAGAGGGTTAAGGCTCACAACGGTTTTTATTCCATACTCCTTGGTAAGCTGAGCCACAAACTTCATCATTACAAGGGGACCTATGGCAACTACCTCATCATACCTCTTCCCCTTTTCCTCCACGAGATCCCTTATTACGTCTGTAACCCTACCATGGATGCCGTAGGACCCGTCATCTGTACACACATAGAGGTTCTTGGCTACCCTTCTCATCTCCTCCTCGAGTATGAGGGTGTCCCTGCTTCTTGTCCCGATTATTACATCTACATCTATTCCCTGTTCCTTCATCCACTTTACCTGGGGATATACTGGAGCTG
>CAYSGC010000021.1:0-20279 GCA_964430145.1 uncultured Fusobacteriaceae bacterium
AAGAACAAGGAGCAGGCTATGAAAGTACTTGCTGCAAAGATCTATGAGGTTGAGCTTGAAAAGCAGAGATCTGAAGTAGACGGAGCAAGAAAGCTGCAGGTAGGAACAGGATCTAGATCTGAGAAGATCAGAACTTATAACTATCCACAGGGAAGAGTAACTGATCACAGAATCAAGTTGACTCTTCACAGGCTAGACGCTATCATGGATGGAGACCTTACAGAGATGATAGATGCACTTATTACTTTCGACCAGGCAGAGCTTCTTCAAAGCGTAGGAGAGTAATGAAGAAATTAATTGATATACTGAATTTCAGTGAGGAGTATTTGAAAAAATACTCCTTTTCAAAATCCAAATTAGAAGCACAGAAGGTAGTTTCCTATGTCCTGAAGCTTGACAGGATAAGTCTCTATGCCAACTTTGACAGAAACCTCACCGAGGATGAGAGAAGCGAGATCAAGGTTCTCCTGAGGGAGATGGCCAGAAAGAGAAAGAGCTTTGATGAGCTAGACAGCGTTCACAAGATGGATGATGCAGAGGCAGCCAGGGAGGCCGAGGATCACAGACTTAAAAATATGGAGATCCTAAAGAAGAGTATTGCCTATCTGGAGGGAAAGGGTGTTGAAAACGCCAGATTTGAGGCGGAGAGTATATTTGCCCATGTATTGAAAACCGGCAGGATGACTTTGACCCTTAACTTCAAGAGGGAGATAAGGAAGGAAGAGCTGGAAGAGATAAGGGAGATGCTCAAGGAAAGAGCTGTAGATAAGAGACCTCTAGCCTATATCCTGGGAGATGAGGAGTTCTATGGCTATAAGTTTAATGTGGATGAGAGGGTTCTTATTCCAAGGTCGGAAACGGAACTTCTTGTAAAGGAGTGTATAGGACTTCTCTATGGAGTGGAGGAACCTGTTATCCTGGATATCGGTATAGGAAGCGGAGCCATATCCATATCCCTTGCCAAGGAGATCGAAAGATCCAAGGTACTGGGAGTGGATATAAGTGACGGGGCCATAGAGGTGGCTAACTCCAACAAGGAACTCAATGAAGCTGATAACGTGAAGTTTATGAAGTCGGATGTCTTTAGCAATGTAAAGTACAGCGAGTTTGACCTCATTGTATCCAATCCTCCATATATTCCCACAAAGGAGTATGGAGAGCTTATGCCTGAGGTAAGGGGACATGAACCAAAGATGGCTCTTACAGACAATGGGGACGGATATAAGTTCTATACTCAGATCTCCAAAGAATCAGGGAACTACCTTAAATCAGGAGGATACCTGGCCTTTGAAGTGGGGTATGATCAGGCTCCCAAGGTTAAGGAACTTATGGAAGAGAATGACTTTGAAAATGTAGTGGTGGTAAGGGATTATCACAATATAGAAAGAATTGTAATAGGTAAGAAGAAGTAAGGAGATGGATCATGTCAACATTGTTATCGGATTATGACTACAATCTTCCAGAGGAACTCATAGGTCAAAAGCCAGCTGAGCCGAGGGATCACTCAAGGCTCATGACTGTGGACAGAAGTTTGGAGAAGATAGAACATAAGAGATTTTATGATATAGTGGATTACCTGGATCCTGGGGATGTTCTTGTGAGAAACTCCACCAAGGTAATACCTGCCAGGATGATAGGAAGAAAGGAAACAGGAGCAGTACTGGAGGTCTTCCTGTTAAAGAGGATAGATATCAACACCTGGGAGTGTATGATAAGACAGGCTAAGAAGCTGAAGCTGGGACAGAAGCTTATAATAGGGGAAAACAGTGAGATAGTTGCAACCCTTCTTGAGGTGAAGGAGGACGGAAACAGAGTTCTTTCCTTTGAGTATGAGGGGGCCTTTGAGGAGGTACTAGATAAGCTGGGGCAGATGCCACTTCCTCCCTATATAACTGAGAAGCTGTCTGAAAAGGAGAGGTATCAGACTGTGTACGCCAAGAAGGGGGAGTCTGTAGCAGCTCCAACGGCCGGGTTACACTTTACTGAGGAACTTCTTAAGAAGATAGAGGAGAAGGGCGTAGAGATAGTAGATGTTTATCTGGAGGTAGGACTGGGGACATTCAGGCCTGTGCAGACGGAGAATGTACTGGAGCACAAGATGCACGAGGAAACCTATGAGGTGCCAGAGGAAGCTAGAAGAGTTATAACAAGAGCTAAGGCTGAGGGAAGAAGAGTAATAGCAGTAGGAACCACATCTGTAAGAACTCTGGAATCTGCAGTTAATAGCAGTGGAGAATTAGAAGCAAGAAAGGGTAGCACAGATATATTTATATATCCAGGATATGAATTCAAGGTAGTGGATGCTTTGATTACGAATTTTCACCTGCCAAAATCTA
The DNA here is from genome assembly GCA_964430145.1 of uncultured Fusobacteriaceae bacterium. GTDB lineage: Bacteria > Fusobacteriota > Fusobacteriia > Fusobacteriales > Fusobacteriaceae > Propionigenium. Next base: position 2,337 of record CAYSGC010000021.1, read on the forward strand.
CTCTGCTTATGTTAATATCGGCTTTCTCAACAAGAGAGTTTATGATGGAGACCTATAAAAAAGCAGTGGAAGAGGGATATCATTTCTTTAGTTTTGGAGATTCAATGTTTATTTATTAGAAAGAGGTGAAAATTTTGAGAATAATAGCTGGAACAGCAAAGGGTAAGACGATTAAGTGTAGAAAGGGAACTGAGACTAGACCTACAATGGACAGGGTAAAGGAGTCTCTGTTTTCCATCTTGATGCCATATCTAGAGGACAGCAGGGTACTGGATCTATTTAGCGGAACTGGAAATATAGCTCTAGAAGCAATCAGCAGAGGGGCTAAAAAGGCTGTTATGATAGAAAAGGACAAGGAAGCACTTAGAGTAATAATAGAGAATGTAAACAACTTGGGGTTTGAAAACCAGTGCAGAGCTTACAAGAATGAAGTGGAGAGAGCAGTGGAGATCCTAGGGAAGAAGAGAGAGAAGTTTGACATTATCTTCATGGACCCTCCATATATAGAGGAGGTATGCACCAAGGTGATAAAGGCTGTGGAAAAAGCAAACCTTCTTGCTGAGGGAGGAATTATCATCTGTGAGCACCATAAGTATGAAAATATGGCAGAGAAGATAGGGGAGTTCAGTCAGATAGATGAGAGAACTTACGGTAAGAAGACACTTACATTTTATGCCAGATAATTTTGAAAATAAAGCTATAATAAAAAAAGACTCGTAGAGTCTTTTTTTTATAGCATAAAGTCGATGTAGTCTAGCTTAGTTTCACTCTTAAGTTCGGAAAACTCATTTGGAAGAACTTCCTCTGCTCTAAAAGTGTTCACGATAGCTCCCATGATACCTAATCCCATTCTTTTGATTCTAGCCATTTCAGCCTCCTATATGAATAAAAATAATATTTAAACAATCTTTACTGTGGAATAGTACCATTTAAATAGGAAAGTTACCAATGCAAAAAGTAGATATATTAATTTTTTTTAATATATTAATTCAATAATATGGAGGAATATCCCAGTAATATTAATGTTTTATTTTCTGATTTTAGCCTTAAAATAAAAGAAAAAATAAAAAAAGAGCACCAGGTGCTCTTTTTGCTTGAAATTATTAGCTTGATTACTTGTTTTGGGCTTCCTTCATTCTTTCAGCCTGGGTCTTACTGTGGTAGTAAGGCTCAAGGTGAACAAGGTCATCTGGAGTCATATCTACAGCCATCTCTGCCATAACAGAGGCTCTAGGGATGGAAAGGGATTTCAGATTGAAGTATCCCCTGTCTCCAGCCAGCTCCTCCAGTCTCTCCCTGTAGATTATACTGGCATCTCCAAGGAAGAGAAGGTCATCTGCAGCATACTCCTCTACCACCTTTGAAATCTCTCCATCCTGATACTGGGAGTTTCTTACAACTCTTCCCTCTCCATCGAAGAAGTAGTCGCAATAGTAGACCCTTTCCTTTCTGGCATCGATCATGGAGATGATTCTCTTATCTGTAGCTCCAGTCATGTGAGCTATGGCATCCAGCTCATTTATTCCCACTACTGGAATGTTGAGGGAGTAAGCCATACCCTTAGCTGCTCCTACCCCTACTCTGATCCCAGTAAATGATCCGGGACCCACACTTACAGCAATCCTCTCTACATCCTTTATAGTGTAGCCAGACAGCTGAAATAGGCTGTCTATTGACGTCATTACAGTATCTGAATGATTTAATTTTATATTTAAGTTAACCTCACTGATAAGTCCCTTTTCACTGTGGTACAGTGCAACGGTTCCTACCTTGGTAGATGTATTAATTGCTAAGACCAACATAATCCAACAACTCCTTTTCTCTTGCTTTATTTCCAACAAACTCGATGGAAATTTTTCTGCTCTTTTCATCGTGGTGGAAGAGCTTAATCTGTATAAACTCCTTTGGGAGTTCCTCGGCGATAATATCTGCCCACTCGATAAGTACGAGACCACCGTTGTGAAGGTAGTCCTCATATCCTACCTCATAAACCTCCAGAGGGTCTGAAAGTCTGTACACATCAAAGTGGTATAGAGGAAGACGTCCCCCTAGATGCTCTAAAACATAGTTGAATGTAGGGCTTTTGATATTCCCCTCTATTCCCAGCTCTCTTGCAATGGTTTTTACAAATGTTGTCTTCCCTGTACCAAGGTCACCAATAAGGGCTACAACATCATCAGCTTTTACATAGTCGGACAACCTTACAGCAAGGTGTGTAAGCTCATCAAAAGAAAGTATCTTTTCCATATTACTCCTCTACTTTTCTAAGATTTTATTTACAACGTTTGTAGTAGACTTCCCGTCTACTAACATAAGAATTCTAACTTCTCCCCCGTTTCTTTCAACTACCTCTGTCTCAGGAAGATCCTCCTTCTTGTAGTCTCCTCCCTTTACGTGGATAGAGGGCTTGAGTTCCTCTATGATCTCCACAGGTGTATCTTCTGTAAAGATAACTGTGTAGTCCACAGCTTTTAAACCTGCAAGCATCTCAGCTCTGTCCAGTTCAGAGTTGATAGGTCTTGTAGGTCCCTTAAGTCTTTTAACTGAAGCATCGGAGTTTACACCAACAACTAAGATATCTCCCTGCTCCCTTGCCTGCTCCAGGTATCTAAGGTGTCCCACGTGAAGGATATCAAAACAACCATTGGTAAAAACTACCTTCTTTCCCTGAGCTTTTAAACTCTCAATAAGAGCAGCCGCCTCTTCTCTTCCTAAAATTCTATTCATAGTCCAGTTCTCCTAAAATTTATTTTCATACTCATCGATAATCTTTACGACTTCTATAATTATATCTGCAGTGATTCCCCAGATGGTCTCCCCCTCGTAGAAGAAGAAGTTTACACTACGGGGTCTGCTGGTCCAGGGTTTATGATACATATCTGGAAGGTTGAGTTCCCTAGCAGGAAATAGCTTCTCTATACCATCCTCTATATATTTAGGGTGGGATGTGATACCTATCTTTTCTACCCTGGGCTTGGTGGTTCTAAAAAAATCAACTGGAATAAAGAGGAGCTTCTCTACCTCGTCCCTGTTGATCTTAAACTCATCTCTATCTTCTATATGAATGTGTCCTAAATAGGCCTCTACCAGTACTCCAGTGGGGATGATCATAGTTCCCACCTTACCGATTACCTCTATCTTTTCTCTGGCGATACCAATCTCTTCTACAGTTTCCCTCAGGGCTGTCTCAAGAAAGGTCTTGTCCCTCTCCTCATACCCTCCCCCTGGAAAGCTGATCTCTCCTCCCTGTCTTATGTGGGGAGATCTTTTCTGGAAGATAAAGTGGGGTATTCCTTCAAGGGTACAGAGGGCAACCAGTACAGAGGAGTTGAAGTACCTCTCTCTACCAATAATCCTGTCTTTATTATCTACACTATTCCTAAGTAATTCAAGTAACGGCATATATAACCTCCTAGTGGATTATACCATATACATCAGGGATAGTTTAAGGGAAAAGATAAAATCTTTAAGTTGTTGAAAAAATATACATATTTTTTTTGAAAGAAATGATTTAAAAGGGTATAATAGGATTGTATAAAATATACAACAAGAATTTTGATAGGGGGTAACTTGATGAGAAAAGTACTGTTAACTGGAGTTTTAGGTCTTAGTTTACTTATGGGGGCATGTACAAGTATGGAGACTGCAGCAGGCCAGGAGAAGACAGCTATTAACTTCTATACAGCAAGTGAGAAAAACAACAAAGATATGCTTAATATCATGGGAGGAGAGGTAACGTCTGAAGAGTTTAAGATGAACCTTGAGTTCAAAGATAATATGATAAAGGTGGCTGTAACTAACACATCTGAAGAGGTAATCGTCATCGACTGGGAGCATGCGAGATACACAGGTCTTGACGGCGAGGAGCAGAAGACCTTTGATATGAAGCAGAAGGATAACGGCCTATATGCCAGACAGATGGCAACACCTCTTAGACCTGGACAGAGCTATATAGCAGAGCTTGTACCGGTTAACAACCTTCACTATACACCTGGAGGGTCAACAGGGCTGGGAACTATCTACATAGAGAAGAAGCTTTTTGTCGGAGAGAAAGCTATGCAGAAGCAGGATTTTGCTAAGATAGTGATCCCTATAACTGTAGGGGGAGTAAAGAAGGGCAGCCTTCAAAAGTACGAGGTTTACTTCGGAGAGGGAGATATGCCTCAAAGCCTTGGAGACGTCCTATACGCAAGAAATGACAGTATGGCAGCTGCGCCGCTTGTTGAAACAATGGATGCCTCGGAAGCTAGCGTAGAAGCTGCTCCAGTGGCAGTTCAAAAGACAGAGGCACCACTTGAGGTAACAGCTCCAGATGCTATAAAGATAAAGGATGAAAATGCCCTTCTTGAGCAGGAGATCAGATCTAAGAATGAGCTTATTCAGGAGTTAAATGAAAGAGCGAGACTGAAGAAGGAGCTAGAGGAAAAGCAAAAAGAGATAGATGCTTTAATGCTTCAGTTAAACTAATTAACTATGTCCCGGGCCGGGTTTTCCGCCTGGGACATTTTACTTCCTTGTTTTATTCGGGAGAGATATAGTATAATTACTAATAAAATACAGGTTATAGATTGAATACTTTAGGGTTCAATTGGAGAACTGCAGGATGAGGTGAAGAAAATGGCCAGAGTAAAAAGTTTTGAAGAAAACCTTATGGAAGTGGATGAGATAATTAAGAAGCTTGAAAATGGAGAGCTGGAACTTGCTGATTCATTGAAGGAGTATGAAAAAGCTACCAAGCTCCTTAAAAAGTCATCTGAGCTTCTGGAGAAGGCAGAGGGAAAGATAATGAAGGTGGTAGAGGAAGCTGGCGAGATTAAGATAGAGAACTTTGAAGCTGAATAATCGGGGGAGTTTATAATGTTGAAGACATATATGATACAAAAGAGAGAGAAGATAGATGAGGTAATAGGGGAACACTTGGCTAAGCTAAAATACCCAGAGGTAATAGCAGAGGGGATGAGGTACTCGGTATTAAACGGTGGAAAGAGACTGAGACCTATGCTCCTTCTGATGACCCTGGAGGCATTGGGAGTAGATGAGAGCCTTGGCTACTCTACAGCAACAGCCATAGAGATGATACACTCCTATTCCCTGGTGCACGATGATCTTCCTGCCCTTGACAACGATGACTATAGGAGGGGAAAACCTACTACCCATAAGAAGTATGGAGAAGCAGAGGCTATCCTTATAGGGGATGCCCTTCTTACCCACTCCTTTAACGTGGTGTCAGCAGGAAATATGCACCTAAGCGGTGATAAGATAGCCAGGCTTGTGGCTCTTACCTCTGAATATGCCGGGGTAAACGGAATGATAGGGGGACAGATGGTGGATATCCAGAGTGAAGGAAAGGAGATAGAGCTGCCTACCCTTCAGTATATCCATACCCACAAGACGGGAATGATGATAAAGCTTCCAGTGGAGGCTGCCTGCATCATAGGAGAAGCAGAGACAGAGACTACAGCTAAGCTGACAGAATACTCGGAGCTCATAGGGCTGGCCTTCCAGATAAAGGATGATATCCTGGATGTAGAGGGAGAGTTTGAAAAGCTGGGTAAACCTGTGGGAAGCGATGAGGAACTTCAAAAATCCACATACCCGCAGATCTTCGGTATGGAGAGAGCCAAGGAGATCCTGGATGAAAAGATAGAGAGGGCCAAGACCGTGGCTCTGGAAGCTCTTGGAGAAGAGAGAGCTGAGATCTTTGTGGAGCTGGCTGACTATATAGGAAAGAGGGACAACTAAGAAAGATATAAATAGAGAGAAGGGGCGAAAGCCCCTTTTTTTCAAAAAGTAGAAAGCGGTGGGAAGTGATGATTGATTATAGAGGTCTTATAGAGGATATATGGAGTGCCGGAGGGCAGGCTTATCTCGTAGGGGGATGGGTGAGGGATATGCTTCTGGGGCGAGACAGTGAAGATGTAGATCTGGAGGTTATAGGCCTTCCAAGGAGAAAATTTGAGGAGATACTGAAGAGATACGGAAAGTACTACAGGTGCGGCAGGGCATATGAGATATATATCCTGGGGCACGATGTAGAGATATCCTATATAGAGGAGGCAGTTGAGGTCAGGGAGTCAGCCCGAAGAAGGGATTTCACCATAAACTCCCTCTACTACAATCCATTGGAGGGCAAGGTCTACGACTACTACAATGGAAGGGAGGATATAGAGAGGGGGATTATAAGATACGTAGATGAAGCCACTTTCCTGGAGGATCCCCTGAGGATACTCAGGGTGGCTGAGATGGCTTCCAGGTTTTCCTTTGAGGTCAGCAGAGAAACTCTGGATCTTGTTAAGGAGAATATAGAGGAGTTAAGGGAGGTGCCAGGGGAGAGGGTAGCTGAGGAGCTTAGGAAGGTATATCTTCTGAGCCTAAAACCCAGTGCAGCCTTTGAGGTAATGGATGAAACGGGAGCCCTTGAGGTAATCCTTCCGAGACTTGTTAGGCTAAAGGAGGTGATTCAGGATGAGGTCTACCATCCAGAGGGGGATGTGTATACCCATATACTCATGATGCTGGATGTGCTCCCTGTGGAGAGGAGATCCATGGAGGTATTCTGGGGGATAATCTACCATGATATGGGGAAGAAGGAGACCTGGCCGGAGTTCAGAGGCCATGCCCAGATATCCAAGGAGATATTTCAGAGGGAGAGCGAAAACCTTGTAAGGGGTAGGAAGCTCAGAAGGTGTGTGGAAGCCCTCATAGAGTACCACGAGGAGCCCCTGAGGTTTCTTATAGAGGGCTTTGACAGGGTAAGGGTGAAAAAGCTTGCTGTAAAAGTTGAGATAGAGAGGCTGCTGGACCTCTACCTATGTGATGTTCTCGGCCGGGGAAGGAAGGAGAACACCGAGGAGCTTGAAACCATAGAGAGGATAAGAAGGATCTATAACGAGGTAAGGGAGGAGCTGACTCCTATAATAAGGGGAAGGGATCTTATTGAGTGGGGAGTAGAGGACAGGAACACTTACTCGGAGATTATAGACCTGCTCTTTGAGGCGCAGCTGGAGGAAAAGTTTTGGAGCAAGGAGGGAGCACTGGCCTTCTACTTAAGGAAGGTTAAGGCTTAGCGTTATTTACAAAGGGTAATAAATGTGTTATATTTATAATCGTAAGAGGATTCTTATTGGTAGAATATTTTCAATGGGAGGCAGCTGATGAAGAAGGGATTATACCTGTTTCTTATACTGGCAATGATGGGATGCAGCACCACTACTTCCTATGAGAAGATAGCAAGGGACGGCTACAGGGTATCTAAGGCAGACAACAGATTCCTGGCTAAGGGGAAGAATGGATCATCCTACTATAAGTATAACGATGAGGATGCCAGAGTATTTATGGTGATAGAGAAAGATCTGGCAACCAATAAGCTCACCCCGCTTCTAAGCCTTGAATACAGAGGTGAGGACTGGATATACATGGAGAGGGTGGACTTTGAGGGACCTCAAGGAGAAGTAGAGATAGACTTCCTAAGGGCAAAGTTTCAGGGAGCCCCTGTACAGGAGATTCCCAGAGCTTCTGGCAGTGTTGTAGAAAGGGTACTTATTCCTGTAGCTGAAGAGAGCTTGACAGAGCTTGAGGAGCTTATGGGAGAACAGGGTGAAGTTAAAGCCAGATATTCCAGCAGATATAAGGAAAGAGGTGCTGAAATAATATTAACTCCTCAGGAAAAAGAGGGGCTATTAACAATGATAAGATTATATAACAAAGTAAAAGGGGAGAGTATTAATGGCAATTAAGGTAAGAAGCGTAATAACAGCTCACAGAGCGAAGCCGAATCCTGAACTAGGAGGAGCAATAGATATATTAGGGGCATTTGATGAGTTGATTCAGCCTCTATTCCCGCTGCCAATGCAGAATATGGCTATGGTAATCTCATTTGAGGGTATGGAAAGAAATACTATGTTTGAGATGAGACTGAACGGACCAAATGATGAGCTTATCTCCAAGGGTGAGTTTGGTGTGGCAGTAAGTCCATTTGGAAATGGAAAGAAGATCATCGATATGGAGAAGTTCCTTATCAAGGAAAGAGGAAAGTACTCTATAGATATCTTAGAGAAGGGACCTCAGGGGCTAAAGTTTGTACAGAGCTGCGACCTATTCACAGCAGCTTATCCTCCAAAGAGAGTATTCAAGGAGGGAGAGGTAGAGGCTATCCTTAAAAATGATGAGGTAATAAAGACAATAAAAACTGAGTTCAGACCATTTGGAGCAAAGGAAGCAGTTAGACTACAGATGAACCTGGATGAGAGCAAGGGAGCAGAGGAGGGACACACACTCTTCCCTGCAAGCAATGAGATAGAGATAGAGGGAACTAAGCATGACCTGACTGGTCTTAGAAGGCAGATGGAGTGGATGTTTGGTAGGCCGATTCCAAAGCAGGAAGATGCTAAGAAAAATGAGGCAAAGCCAGAGGAAAGCAAGTAGTAATCAACCTATAAGAGAACTGCCCCTGGGCAGTTCTCTTTTTTTAAAATTTAAGGGAGAGGAAAGGAAAAACCCTTGACAGGATATAAAAAAAATTATATAATCTTTTGGTAAAATGTACCTTTCCCACAAAGGACCGTTGCGTTATATTATTATAAATATAACAATATTCGAGGAGGAAACAAAGTGAACAAGTACACAGCAATGCAAAGAAAAGAAGATGTAGTAAGAGATTGGATCCACTACGACGCTGATGGTGTTGTTTTAGGAAGACTAGCAGCTGAGATCGCTAAGGATCTTATGGGTAAGAAGAAGGTTACTTACACTCCACACATCGATGGAGGAGACTTCGTAGTAGTAACTAACATCGAGAAGATCGCAGTAACTGGAAAGAAGCTTACTGACAAAGTATATTATAATCACTCAGGATACATGGGTGGAATCAGAGAGAGAAGACTTGAGGAAGTTCTTGCAAAGAACCCTGCAGAGGCTCTAATGATGGCAGTTAAGAGAATGCTACCTAAGAACAGACTAGGAAGACAGCAGCTTACTAGACTTAGAGTATTCGTAGGAGCAGAGCACGCTCATACAGCACAAAAACCTGAGACAAAGGAATTATAATAGGAGGTAGTTGACAGTGGCAGACATGATTCAATATAGAGGAACTGGAAGAAGAAAAACTTCTGTAGCAAGAGTAAGACTTATTCCTGGAGGAACAGGAGTAGAAATTAACGGAAAGGCAATGGCAGAGTACTTTGGTGGAAGAGAGATCCTATCAAAGATCGTTGAGCAGCCATTAGTATTAACTGAGAGTACTGAAAAGTTCGCAGTTAAAGTAACTGTAGACGGTGGAGGAAACTCTGGTCAAGCTGGAGCTATCAGACACGGTATCTCAAGAGCACTACTTGCTTCTGATGAGACTTTAAGAAAGGCTCTAAGAGAAGCTGGATTCCTTACTAGAGACTCAAGAATGGTTGAGAGAAAGAAGTACGGAAAGAAGAAAGCAAGAAGATCATCTCAGTTCTCAAAGAGATAATCAAATCCCTATGGATTTCAAAGACAGGTATTTTTACCTGTCTTTTTTTGTTTTTTTTGTTGTTAAAGAAAGCCTGGAATATTAAATATATCCAAGAACATATCTATTTTGCTTTCTAAAGAGAAGCATCTTTTGACTAAAAGCAATGAGATTTATAACAGTTTTTATTATTCAGTTGATTTTAACTGAGCACTAAGTAACGTGGCTGGAAAGTTGTGCAGAAGAAGCTTAATAAAATATATTTATGAGGGTTCTTTCAATTCTCTTACAACCTTTAAAAACTCTAAGAAAAATTTTTAAGATTCTAAAGGTGGATCAAGGTTTTTAAAGAAATCTAAGCAGTAATAATAAAATAAATCTTTATTGGAGCCTAAACATGTAAAATAGTCAGATTGCCTAGATGACCTTTTTTGGTTTTGATTTTATCAGTAAAAAATTAAGAAAAAAATAAGTGAGAGATATTCTTAAAATAAATTAAGAGAATAAAAACGGATCCGGATAAGAGTGAAATATTGTTTATAGACTATAAAATTATCCAATTTATAAAAGAGAACAAAATTTCAGCTGTGAAGTTATGGTTTACAAAAAATATAGAATTATTCCAGGAGAGGCCAAAATTTAGTCCCAATGGCAAGTAAGATAGTGAAATTATCTATAGAATAGTTTAAAATGTTGGATTTTTTTGAATTATTTTACGGATAAAAGTCTTTAAATTTAGTCGTATATTCAAGAGATTAGAAAGGTTATATAATTGAAATCTGTTTAATCTTAACGAAAAAAATACAAAATTTTAGAAAATTGGCTATAAATTTTCTAAAAAAACCAGCCAGCAACAGAAAATTTGTTCTCTTTTCAAAAGAGAACAAATTAGCTTTTAAAGTATTTATAAATAGAATTTAAATTCTCTTATAAAAGTATAGACTATTAATAAACTTTAGTTACTTTTTAATAACAAATATTCTCTATTGCAAAAGAGAATATTTAATCTCTATTATTTACATAAAGGCTGGGTATATAAACAATATATTTCAAAAAAGAATGTCAGTTGAATATACTTAGACTAATGAAGGATTAATTCAAGTTTAACAATGAATAAGGGGAGATTTAATGATGAAAAGATTACTAATTGCATTGGGAGCACTTACAGTAGTAAGTTCTGCAGCAGTTGCGGCAGAGGAATTCAAGCCAACTGGATCTGTTAAGCAAGAGATCAGATGGTATGGGGACAAGGAAGAAGTAGATTCACAGGGTATCAGATTTACTCTAGCAGAGGGTGGAGTAAGATTTACTGAGAACTTCTATATCGACTACAGAGTAAGAGACTATATCAGATACCACTCAGATGAGGGATCTAACACTAAAGACCTAAGAACAAGACTTTACTATGATCACGGTTATTTAGGGGATACTAAGATCGATGTAAGACAGAGATTAGAGGTAAGAGACAGCCAGGATAAGAACAGATTTACATATACTCCAGAGTTCAATTTTGCAGACTACTTTAATGCAGGGGACAACTTTGCAGTTGACACATTTGTATTAAGACCAAGCTTCAGATACCAGGATGACAACAACGCTAACGAAAGTTACAAGCACGTAGGAGCGGACTTCCTATCGGTATACACTGTTGGGCAGAACACAATTCCTGGAGAGCTTGTACTAGAGTTCAACATCTATACTAGATTCTACGATCAGGACTATGTTTCTGACAACGCAAAGGGAACAACTTTAGCTAATGCAAAGACTGAGGACTCTAACTTTGCTACAGACGTAGAGTTTTACATCTACTATACTTACAACCTAGGACAGTACAATGGTGTAGACTTCGCATTCTACTATGAGTTCGGTCTAGATCCATATACATTCTACGACAGAAAGGTTGACACTGTAGAGGGTGGAGTTGTAACTGAGAGCTATGATGAGGAGTGGACAGTTTATAATGACTTCGAGCTTCAGGCATCATACAAGGTTAACGACTCAACATCTGTATACGGAGCAATCGCTGTGGAGCATGCAAACAACGAGGGAAGAGACCAGTCTTCAGACTATAAGTGGCAGCCATATGCATACGTAGGATGGAGAACAAAGTTCTAATTGGAACAAAAAATAGATATTTCAGACACCCTTTTTACAGGGTGTCTTTTTTAATTTAAGATTAAAAAAAAATTAAAAAAAATTAATTTTAAACTTTTCTTAAGTGCACATTAATTGATAAAATCAAAGAGTCTGTATATGGTTAAATCAAATTTAAGCTAATTTTAAAATAGAACAACAATAATCTATATGTTTTCCTTTGAATATCCATATATCAAATATATTTTTAAATAATATAAAAGTTATAATATACTCACCTTAGCGAGAGTTATAAAAGTTTTGAAATGGAAAAGGGGAGATTTGACGATGAAAAGATTACTGATTGCATTAGGAGCACTTACACTAGTAAGCTCTGCTGCAGTTGCGGCAGAAGATTTCAGACCAACTGGATCTGTTAAGCAAGAGATCAGATGGTACGGAGACCAGGAAGAGGTAGACTCTCAAGGTCTAAGACTTACTCTAGCAGAGGGTGGAATTAGATTCACTGAAAAGTTCTACATCGACTACAGAGTAAGAGACTACATCAGATACCACTCAGATGAGGGATCTAACACTAAAGACCTAAGAACAAGACTTTACTATGATCACGGAAACCTTGGTGATACTGAGATGACTACTAGACAGAGACTAGAGGTTAGATCTACAGCAGGATACAACAGATTCACATATTCACCAGAAGTAAGCTTTGCTAACTACTTTGAGGGAGGAAACAACTTCTCAGTAGATACTTTTAAGCTTAGACCTTCATTCAGATACCAGGATGACAACAATGGAAATAAGGAAGCAGTTAGTGCATCTTTAGACTTCCTTTCTGTATACTCATTCCCATCTGTACCAGGAGATCTTCAAGTTGAATTCAACGTATACGGTGGATACTTAGATGATTCAACAGCTACTAAGGATGGAGAGAGCATCTCAGACGAGAGAGCAGTATGGGTAGAGCTATATGGTTACTACACATATGAGCTAGGAACTTGGAACGGACTAGACTTCGCAGCTTACTATGAGTTTGGACTAGACCCTCTAAAGATATACGAGGAGGAGAGAGATACTACTCAGAGAGACAGAGACACTTATGACAAAGAGTGGACTATCTACAACGACTTCGAGCTTCAGGCATCATACAAAGTTAATGAGTCAACATCTGTATACGGAGCGATTGCAGCTGAGTATGCAAACACTAAAGGTGAAGAGTACGCTTCAGACTTTAAATGGCAGCCATATGCATATGTTGGATGGAGAACAAAGTTCTAATCAAACCTATAATAGATATCAGGGATACCTCTATGGAGGTATCCTTTTTTATATTATTAATTCTTTTATTAATACAAGCTTAAATCAATAAAAAGTACCATTCCTGGATTTCTTTTAACTATCTTCTATATGGTTTGAATATGAAAACATATATTCTCTATATTTTTTAAATATATTTAAGATATATTCAATGTATTTCAAAAAAAAATGATAGTTAAATATACTCACTTTAGCGAGAGTTACAAGATATGAATGTAATGAATTTTGGAAAAGGGGAGAATTTAATGATGAAAAGGCTATTAATTGCATTAGGTGCACTTACAATGGTAGGTACAGCTGTGGCAGCAGCTGAGGAGTTCAGACCAACTGGATCTATCAAGCAGGAGGTTAGATGGTACTCGGATAAGGAAGATATTGATGCAGAAGGAATTAGATTTACACTGGCAGAGGGAGGAGTAAGATTTACTGAGAACTTTTACATCGACTACAGAGTAAGAGATTTTATCAGAACTCATGAAGGTGAGGGGTCTAATAACAAGGATATCAGAACAAGGCTTTACTATGATCACGGTTACTTAGGAGATACTCGGATCGATGTAAGACAGAGGTTAGAGGTTAGATCAACTCAGTCGTACAACAGATTCTCGTATACTCCAGAGTTTAACTTTGCTGAGTATGTACCTGGATTCTCAACATTTAAGATAAGACCAGTTGCTAGATATGAGGATAACAATAACGGAGCTAAGAATGAGTTCAGATACGGAGCGGACCTTCTTACTTACCTGCCTATATACTCTGAGGGAAATATCGACTTTGGAGTTGAGTTTAACCTATACGGATACTATCAGGACCTGGGATCAAACAAGGAGTACACATCTGATGGAGCTGTTAAGGACAGCCAGACAGCTTTAGATGTTGAGCTTTATACATACTTTACGTATGATCTTGGAAACTGGAATGGAATTAACTTCGCATTCTACCACGAGTTAGGAGTAGATCCATATACATTCTATGACAGAAAGATAGATGTTACAAATGAAAATGGTGTAAAGACAAGAGATTACGATTCGGATCTATACCTTTACAACGACTTCGAGATTCAGTTCTCATACAACGTAAATGACTCAACTTCTATCTACGGAGCACTTGCTGTGGAGTTTGCTAACCAGCAGGCATATGGAAACAATGGAGATACTGCTAACTACAAGTGGCAGGCATACCCATACATCGGATGGAGAACAAAGTTTTAATAGCTTCCTTTGATGGAAGATTTAAAGAGGGATACCTTAAGGGGTATCCCTCTTTTACTTAAAAAAATTATTAACTTAAAATTAGTGAAAAAATAAACTTAATAAAATAAAAATACTCTTAATGAATTAAGCTTTTGTGAAAAATATACAAAATAGCAATATATGAGATAGAAACTTAATATTTATTTGATGTATTATAGATATAAAAATAAATAATATATACTCCCCCTAAAGAATTAAAGATAAGAAGTTCTCTAAAAGAAGGAGGAAGATTTATGAAGAAACTAGTACTTTTAACGTGTCTAGGAATAGTTGCAGGGTCTATAGCATATGGTGAGGATCCAACAAGAAGCTTTGAGGAGGATTCCAACAGGGAAGAGATAGGGGTTGTAGAAAGGGCTGCTGAGGATCTGGGGCAGACCTATGCAATGGAGGATAGGTCCAAGTGGTCTGGTAAGTTTGAGCTATGGCACGAGACTGACAAGGTGAGATCTTCAGACAGCGGGAAGGATGTAACGGATATAGGTACAGCAATTACCCTGACAGATAATGATACAGGGGTATTCTTCAGGTATGAGCTTCTTACTACAAGCCTCACAAAGGATTCCAATGAGAGGGACAGACATAACTTCAGGGTAGGTCAAAATGACATGTTTAATCTCCTTGGATTCTCTGTAACACCATACTATCAGTACAGATATGAGGATGCCTCTGAAGGGTCCTATACAGAAAGACATCAGCACAGGATAGGGTACTCTGGGGCCAATGATTCCGGTGTGTCCTTCTGGGGTTACTCATCCTATGACAGCTTCAACGGAAGAAGCTATCAGCTTAGAGAGGATGAAAGCGGTTACTATGGGGAGCACGAGATCCTTTACTCTATGGATCTGGGAAGAGGACAACTTATTCCCTCTATATTCAATGAGTACCAGAGTTTAGATGACTCATCCTTTAACAATACTCAGGCAAGGCTTGCCTATGCCCACCCTATGGCAGAGGGATTCACCCTTGTACCATTTACAGAGATAGACCTCCACAGGAGGGGAATGGTGAGGGAAAACAGCTTTGAGAGAGGGGGAAGCAAGGATACCCACAAAAGGTATGTGGCCGGAGTTAGAGGGAACATTGCTGTATCTGAGGCGTACTCCTTCTGGGGAGAGGCGTCCTGGGAAGCAGGGAGTGGTGACGATATATTATACCTAGAAACTGGTGTGGCGTATAAATTTTAATTTTGGAGGGGATAGAGGAGATCTATCCCTTTTTTGTAGTTAATGAACTAGGTGTACCATAAAAGACTGGGATATGATATAATGTCCTATATAAAAAAAGGAGAACCACTGTAATTAAAGAAGGGGGATATTCATGAAGAAAACGTTACTGGGAGCATTTTTATTATTATCAGCAGTTACTATGGCAGAGATGACACCTAAGCAGGAAGCGGAGCTGGATAAGCTGACTAAGATATTTTATCCAGATACAGATATGAGAGCAGACAGAAGAGCTTTCAAGGACCTTCAGAGGGATGCCTATAACAACATAGTAGAGATGAGAGGAGAAGCTCAAAACGGAATGTCTGAGGAAGCCTTCAACGAGATATGGGCTGAGGTAGAAAGAAGATTCCCTGGAGATTTTATCCAGCAGAAGAGGGAGATAGGCAAAGCCTTTGTTGGATACAGAGCAGCAGATGCAATAAGAGCTGAGGAGAAGAAGAAGGAAGCTGAGGTAAAAAAGGTACTAAACGCTGAAGCCAAGGAAGATATACTAGAGATAAAGAGCGAGGAGCATATGGTACCTAAGGAGGTAATGGACAGGATAATAGCAGATGCTGAGGCAGCTCATCCAGAGGACCATGTAGCTCAGAGGGAAGAGATAGAAAATAAGATTAAGGCATATGAGGATATGCTACAGTACTTTGATCTGAGTTCACCAAAAAAATAAGAGAGAGGACCCCTTTATTTAAAAGGGGTCTTTTTTAAACGAAGATTTATTATTTTTCAAATCAAATTTTTTTAAAGGATAAAGCCTGAAAATATGTAAGATGAGATATAGAGATCTTATTAGAGAACGAAAAACATTTTAAACTCTCGCAAAGTTAAGATGTGGAATTTCATTAAATCTTTCCTTTTTCATATTCTTTAATTGAGATCTCAACTCCCCTAAAACCAAGGATAGAATAGAGCCCTTTCTGAAAGGGCTTTTTTGCATCTTCTGAAAGCCTTTACAGGGTATCTACTAAAAGGAGGAATCTTTTAAAGGAAATGATTTCATAGGTTGAATATCTAAATAGTAAAAGGTGGTGAATAAGATGGAGAAGAAAGGGAATAATGACAATAACTATACATTAAAAAGCAGTGATATCCTGGGAGAGGTAGATGTGGATATAAAGGTGAGGATGAGCCTGGAAGACCTGAGAATACTATCCAGGTATCTGGAGGGCGATCTTCTTACAGAGCTGGATGAGACGGTGCTCAGGACAGAGGAAGTTGATTCTATGGTGGAAAAGGACTACTACAACAGGATAAGGGAGATAGTGGAGGTTGTGGCCAATGGTATCTATAAGGGGCTTATAGATACTGAAAAGGTAGTCATCGACGAGCTGAAGAGGAGAGATATATCCAAGGAGGAGATCCTCGAGCTTATGACAAAGGATGAGTATGACCGGGAGAGGATAGAGAATATCTACAGGGCTATGGACGAGATGAATCAGGAGGAGGAGGAAGCCAAGGAGATCTTTGACAAGATAGATATATATGGAAAGATGGTGCTCAGCAAGCTGAAGGAGAGCGCAGGAGAGGAGCTATATCTGCCCCTAATCTACAAGTTTTACTGGATGCTCTACAACTCCATGGATAAGAGCGGAGAGCTAGTTTTTACTGAAAACTCCATAGAGGAGCTCCTTAACCTTGACAGAGACGGAGTGGAGGGATTCCTGGATATAATGTCAGGGATAGAGGTACAGATGGGTAATAGGAGGGGAAGGGTGATAGAATACTACAGCTATCTAAATGATTCTACCCTGAAGATAGAGTACAATATCTTTACTGTAAACCCAAGAAGGTACACCGGTATGGACAGGGAATTTAATATAGGAAAACCAGAGGATGTAGAGGTGAGGTTTGTCAATTAAAAAAGTCATCACAAGTAAGCTTAGAGGTTTTCTTGTGATGACGCTTTTTAATTACTTATTTAACTGGTAAAGGGTATAGAGACCTTTTATGCTCAGTTCCGGAGAGTACTCATCGATCTCGTCGATCTCATTTGAGAGAACACTTCCAAGTCCCCCGGTTGCGATAATGTAAGGATCTTTAATCTCATCTTTGATCTTTTTAATGAGGTACTTTATCTGTCCTGCATAACCGTAGAAAACACCAGCTCTGATCTGCTCTACAGTATCCTTACCTAATACCGAATCGGGCTTTCCAAACTTAACCTTTGGCAGCTTGGCTGTATTACCAAAGAGGGAGTTTATAGTCATCTCTATACCTGGAAGGATTCCCCCTCCAATATAGGTATTTCCCTTGAGAACTTCATAGGTAGTAGCCGTACCAAGATCAAAGATAACAAGGTTTTTATTTGGGTAGAGACGAAGGGCCTCTGTGATTCCGATTATTCTGTCGGCTCCAAATCCTGTAACATTGAGATCATCTGCAAAGTTAAAGGGAAGCTTGAGGTTCAGAGAAACGATCATGGGATCGATATCAAAGTACTTTCTTCCTAAAAATTGGCAGATTGTAATGAGGCTTGGAACAACAGATGAAACTATAATTCCATTTACATCTTTAAGATCTATTTCATTGAATTTTGTAATATTTCTAAGGTATGAGAAGAGTTCATCTTCAGTGAGCTTTTCATTTGAAGCAATTCTAAAGCTGAGAAGGGTATTTC
>CAYSGC010000022.1:0-8550 GCA_964430145.1 uncultured Fusobacteriaceae bacterium
ATACAAATGTATCCGAAAAATCAAGACCTGTTGAAAATATCTATTCCATAATCTTAAAACTTTGAAAAAATCGTATCGCTTGCCACAATCTTGTGATAGTCGACGAGCATTTTTCTAAAGTTTTAATTCATATTTCATTTACGATAATTTTCAAAGGGTCACTTAAAATACTTTTTAAACTCTCTATAGACTTTGTTGGAGTCCTCTATTTAATTCTTATATAACTTTGTACTTCGAACTTCTGCTAGACCGTTATACAAGTTAAGTTCCACAGTGTTCTCCCCAATTCTTAACTTACAGAACGAGGACTGTAGCTTTCAAAGGTCGTATATTAATAACCTTACTGATTAAGAGTTTTAAATAGAGGTATCCTTTCTTGGATACTTTCTTTAGACAAATAAAGAAAGTATAAAACAATAACTTATATTTAAATCACAGCAAAAGTACTAGTAGAGACTTTTATTATATATATCCATATAAGTAAGATATACCCTCATATCAAACTCTAGCTGGAAGTAGTTGGCTTCCATGTGTTGGCAGAGCTTGTAGAAGGACTTATCGTGGTTCTTCTCCCTCAGGTGCGCAAGCTCGTGGACAACTATTACTCTCAGAAACTCCAGGGGCATCCTCTTGAATACAGAGGCTATCCTTATCTCATTCTTGCTCTTGAGCTTCTTTCCCTGTACCCTGCTCACATAGGTATGGAGCCCTAGAGCCTGGTTTTCCAGACTTATCTTTGGATCGTATAGAACCTTGCTTATGGGGTCTCCCTTCTTCAGGTACTCGTTCTTCAGCTCCATCACATAGTTGTAGAGCATCTTATCGTTGGCCACCTTGTGTGGCTTTGGGTAGTTGTTCAGGATGTATAGGTGTAGCTTATTCTTTTTTATCATGGTTTCCACACCCTCTAGGAGGTGGTTTTGATATCCCTTTAAATACTTTAATTCCTTCATCTATCTTCCTTTTCTAAAATAAATCCTGTACCAGTATCACTCCCATTCCACCGAATATGTAGAAGTCTGCCAGGTTAAACACCGGAAACCCCTTGATGGAAAAGTATAAAAAATCTATTACATATCCCCTTATAAGCCTGTTGAGGGTATTCCCCAGCCCCCCTGCAAGAACGAGAGCCAGTCCCGTTTTGTTCATAGGGGAGAAGAGGAGCAGGTAGCCTATGTAAAAGAGCAGTACAAAGTTGCATACCAGTATAAAGTTCTTCTTGTGGTTCAGCCTGTTAAAGGCTATCCCAAAGTTTCTCACATAGTAAAACTGAAGCTTTCCGCCAAAGTAGGATCTGGGCTGATACTTTAGCTTTTTTTCTGCAATGATCTTAGTGTAGATATCCACTATAAAGAGTACAAGTGCCAATATCCAGTGCATAGGCTTCCTCCAGTAAAAAAAAATCCTGCAGTTATCTGCAGGATAATAATCTTTGCTATTTGACACCAAGTCATCACCCTGCTCATATTCATTGAAATGAAACAAAATAGACTCGCAACATTGAACTTTTCTTAAAGTAACAACATAACAACTCTACTTCTTTACTGAGTATGAGGATGAGGATGTAACTTTCTTTAACTTAAAAAACATAACGGTGTCCTCCTAATATCTATTACTAGTGTAGTATAGCATAAGAATGTATAATTTTCAAACTACTTTGTCTTTCTTTTTTAACAAAATCAATAAAGTGAAATTTAGATCATTTTTTAATTTTATATAGGGAAAAAAGCGACCAAAATTTTTATAGGTTACTCTTAAATTTTTACAACCACTTACTTATCTTAAGGTGAACCTTGAATGTAAACTTTTAAAAATTTATATGGCTTTTTTCCTTGAAATTCCTAAAAAATTTCTTTTTTGATTATCCAAACCTAAATAAGCAAAACTTTAAATCATTTGTACTTTCTTTGCTTGTCCAAAGAAAGTACCCAAGAAAGGACACCTCTCTTGAAAGCAGCTACTCCATAATCGGAAAACTATGAAAGAATCGTATCGTCTGTCACATCCTTAAGATAGCCGACGAGTATCTTTCTAGAGTTTTCCTTCATACTCCAATTACGCTGTTTTCAAATGAGGCCTTTCAGACATTCTAAATAGAGTTCTCTTATTTCAGGTGATTGAATACCGCCTCCTCCTAGGTTAGAATTAATTAAGGAGAGTGGTATCTATGAAAATTCAGAGGTTTTTAAATGTATTAGGTGCAATGCTTAAGGACAACAACTTAACCCTGGTTGAAGAGGATATCCCCATAGTAAGGGGAAGGGTAACTTGCTCGGTGGGTGAAGATAAGGAGATCGATCTGAGATCCGTTAATAATGACTCTAAGGTTCTTAAGCAGCTGCTGGAGGAGTTAAAGCTTATCTATGAGGATGAGTTCAGCTTCTACTCCCTGGTTCACGATGAGTCTGCCCAGCTTACTATTGTTAAATTTTTATAAGTCCTCCTGAGAGAGGGCTTTTTTTATTTTATGCTCTTCTCTAATAGATGCTCTTGAAAAGTCTTTGTTTATCTTCATGGTGTTCCTCCTATAAAAATTTACGTTACTTTTCTCTTGAAAGAAAAGTAACCAAAAGTTCAAGAGATCTCCAATTGTCTTTTTCAGCCTATACATAATTTCCGTTTCTTTATACAGACTCTGGATAGAACCTATCCTGTCAGACGAAACGAAGCATATTTAAGAGGTGAAGCTTGACGACTGGAGATCTCACTTTAATATCTGAGCGCCCTTGAATTTGTTCTTCAGGCTCCACTTATGTAGTCTTAAATAAGCAATTCTAAATAACTTTATATGAAACTTCTCTTGTTTAAACGACCAATTCTTTAATTGTTCTATACCCTTCATTACCTGAGTTAAAAGAGGTAGTATTTATGAAAAAATAACCTAAAAACTATATTTTTTTCTGTTGATAAAGAAAAATATTACACATAATCTTTAATTGTTTTGGCATAATGTAACCCAATATTACATTCTTTACATACTGTTTCTCCATTATTAAGCGTAGTTTTTCCGCCATCGACCCAAGGTATAATATGATTAACTTCTAAATAACTTTTTTCTCTTTTTAACACTTTTATACCTTTACCACATTTTTGACAAGTATAATTATCTCTTTCAAAAACTAATTGTCTTAATTTTGGAGGGTAAATTCTACTTTTATAAACTTTTTCTTCATACTTTCCAAGTTTATTATAAAGGTTTAATTTTCTTTCAAGTTTAATATTATGTTCTTTATATTTTTCTTCAAATTTATCTGAGAAAAATCTAGAAATCTTTACTTTTTTAACTTTCATTCTATAATAAATTCTTTTCTTACATTCTGAAAAAATAGTACCATGATAAGTGTAATACTTTTTATCTCTATCTAACTCTTCAATGGCTATATTTATTATTTTTTCAATTTTATCTAAATTATCTAAAATTTTTACTTTATTATTTTTTCAAAATTCTTTACGAAACCAAAATCATATTCATGTCTTATATAAAATTTTTTAGCAGCTTCTAATTGCAAGGAAGTTCCTTCTTCTATTTTTGTTCCTTTCCAAACTTCATTTTCCTGTAAAATCTTAAATGTATAGCCTACAATGACACCTTCATTGTAAAAGTATGTTAATTTTCCATCTTTTAATTCTTTCTGTAATTCATAGTATTCATTTTTTATATACCTAGGTAATCCCAATTTAGCACCCCCATTAATTATTACTATAACCACATAGCATAGTGACTCCGTCCCTTTTTAATATTTTAATATGAATGTTTATTAATTTTAACCATTACCATAGATTGACATATCTTTAATTTTAGGAGGTTTTGGGACCCTTCCATATCATACAGATATTGTCCTAAATAATCCTTCATAAGTTTCTATATGTGGTTTCCCAAGTGTTTTAGTTACTTCTACACCTTCTAAATTCATTACCAGTTTTGAAAATAAATCATCAATTTATTATCAGTTACTTTCTGTAGCTTTCAAAAGTAACACCATATCCCTCTTTCTTCAGCAAATTATACAGGTTATGACATACTTTATCTAAAGTTGCCAGGAACTTTGGATTGTCGTTATAGATGAATTTGAAGAGATCTTCTATTAGGCCCACGTAGTTTTCTGGGAGAAGGTTAAACTCCCTGGTTATCTTAAGCATTCTCTTCTCTCCCCTGTGCTTCTCCCCGTTTAATGCGTAGATGATGTCAAAGTAGAGAGCCAGGAACTCTGTGAGCCTGTGGTTTATAGCTACCAGGTCCCTTCTCTTTATGGCTTTCTCTATTTGGTAGTAGAAGGAGGGCATATAGTCCTTGAGGAGCTTGTGGTTTTTCTCTACGATGTTTCTCTTGAGTTCCTCTGGATAAACCACCCTGTACCTCTCAGCCAGCTGGGTAAGCCTCCCCGTTCTGTCGTAGAGTATCTTGGAGTTGACCACATTCTCCCAGAAGCAGGTTGTATATCCCATACAGCTCCCATGATTATCCACCACATATTTGAGGTTCCCCTCTATATCCTCTATCCTTCTGTAGATGAGTTCCATATCTATCCCGTTATTCAGGATGCAGTCGTCCTCCTCCTCCCAGAACCGATTACCTACCTCCATATAGGTGCAGTACCTCTCCAGGATCTCCCTTCTCCTCTCACTTGGAAATTCCCCAGTCAGGTAGATATAGATATCATAGTCGGAGTACTCATCCGCCTTATCGCTTCCCCTGGATCCCCCCAGGGTTATTGCCTCTACCTCGCTGCACCTCTTAAACTCTTCAATCACCTTCTCTATCATCCCTTCCCCCTTAATTCAATCCTTTTCATAGCTTTACTTCTTCCCTTCCCTACCATATATACCACACTTCTACACCTCTCAGATACTTCAACCTCCCCCGAATTCTTTATAGATTAAAACCAGTAACCACGAATGACACTAATCTTCACAAATTTTGAAGGTAAAAACCTATGAAGATATCTATATTTCAAATTAAAAGGGCCGTCTGCAGGCTGTCGTCTGACTTCACATCGGTGGTCTGCTTCATTGCGTTTAGCTTCTTTAGGCTCTGTAGAGAGCCCAGGAGAGCAATGAAAAACCTGTTATACCTCCAAAGACAATTGCCGGAAGACTTGATTTTTTGGATACGTTTGTATCAAGACAAAAGTATCGAATTTTCTTTGGGTACTTTCTTGCATCATGGTAAGAAAGTACCTAACCCAAATTAAAAAAGAAGCCCCCCTAGGGCTTCTCATCTTATCTATCTCCGTTATTGCCTCTGTTTTCCCTCTCCATCTGTTTGATAAACTTCTCATCTGAAGCCTTAGCCTTCTTCTTCTCCCTCTTGTTACGCTCCATCCTCTCCTTGGCTTCCTTCTCCATATCTCTCAGCCACTTCTCTCCGCCGTTTCTGCTCATAGCAGCACCTCCCTCTTTTAGGTTAATTTTATTACTTCCCCTGCTATCCCGTCAAGTTTTTGAAAATTCTCGAAAAAAAAGAAAGCCCCTGAGGGCTTCCTTCTATCTCTTCTTCCCGAATATTCTGAGAATATAAAGAAACAGGTTTATAAAGTCTAAGTAAAGCGCCAGGGCACCTATTATGGATACCTTTTCTATTACACTCTCATCCTCCATAAGGGCTGTGTTTACGATATTGTGCTTTATCCTGTTCACATCATATCCGATAAGACCTATGAATACCAGTACTCCTAAGTACGGAATTACCAGATAGAGGAATGGTATCTTTAAAAATAGATTAATTAAAGATAGTACTATCAGAGTTACCAGCCCCATCCTCAGAATCCCTCCAAACTTTGTGAGATCCTCATTGGTGGCATATCCGTAGACAGCCATTATCACAAAGATCACCGTTGTTCCACCGAATGCATAGAGGATAGACATCCCCGTATAAACTATCGCCAGTACAGAGAGGGTCATACCTGTAAGAATCGAGTAGAGGAGAAACATCACCCTGCTCTTATTTACATCCATCTTATACACCCTCATAGAGAGGATAAATACCAGGGCAAGCTCCCCTATTACTATAGGCATCATAGCTTTATATACAAAGTTTAATACTGCAGGAGTGGTCAGGGTATAGTAAGCTGTCCCCACTGTAAAGAGTACCCCTATTACCATCCACAGGAAGACTCCTTTCATCTTCTGCCCTACTATAAGCTCCAGATCCTCCCTTGTTCTATAACTTCTTCTGTTAACTTCCATCGCTTTACCTCCTTTTATCACTGTAATTCTAATCCCCTTTTTCCTCCGTGTCAATACTTCCCTCTCACACTCATACTATAGTATAGAAAAAAAGGACCACAGGTCCTTTTTAACTTACTTCTTTTCAGCGATCTCTCTCATGCAGTAAACAAGAGAATCCTTCTCTCTGTGGTTGTTTATGCACTTGCAGCAGTTACCGTGATTTTCACAGTCTGTCTTTGGACAGACACAGTTTTCCTTATTACAGGCCATCTCTACCTCCTAGTATCTCGTATTTTGCTTCTTCAACACTCCTAAGTAAAGACTAATATATTCACAAAGTTTTTTCAAATTGATCCTATGAATGATTCCACTACCTATGATCTCTTCTCTAAATCTTCCAGCTCCTCAGCCAGGAAATCCACAAGCTCCCTTATATACCCCTCGCTGAAATCAAACTTAAGTCCCGCTGTTTCATAGATCTTCTCTATGGACTTGCAGTATCCCAGAGCCAGGAAGTTCTCATAGTCACCAAGGGCTTTCTCAGGATTCCTCTTGTAGTTCATATACATCCCGATAGCTCCCAGCTGGCTTATTGCATACTCGATATAGTAGAATGGCACCTCAAATATGTGCAGCTGGTTGATCCAGGCTATTCCCTTCTCCACATCCAGACCGCTCCAGTCGATTCCCGGGTTGAATCTCTCCATGAGTTCTCTGAAGTGCTTCTCCCTCTCCTCCTTGGTATTTTCAGGATTCAGGTAGATCCAGTGCTGATAGGCATCCACTATCATCACCCATGGAAGGGTCTCCAGTGACCTCATGATCTGGTCCTTTCTGGCCTTTATGCAGTCTGCACCGTCCGGGTAGTAGTTTCTCCATGCATCCATACTCATAAACTCCATGGACATGGAAGCCAGCTCAGCTACCTCACTAGGGCAGTCCTGGTATGCCAGGAGCCTCTCCTCCCTTGTGGCAAAGGAGTGCATAGCGTGTCCCGCCTCGTGCATGAGAGTCACCACATCCTGGTGTACTCCCACGGCGTTCATAAAGATAAATGGCACTCCGCTTTCATAGAGGGGATAGTTGTATCCTCCGGGAGCCTTTCCCTTTCTGTTGTCCAGATCCAGGAACTCATTGTCCCTCATATACTTCAGCTTCTCACCGAACTCTTCCTTTACCTCGGTAAGGGCACCTATTCCCCTGTCTATAAACTCCTCTATCTTCTCAAAGGGCTTCAGCTTCCTTCCGTCTACACTTACATCCACATCCCATGGTCTCAGAGCAGGAATTCCTAACTTTTCAGCCTTTTCGCTGTTCAGTTTTGCCAGGAAGGGAACCACTGTCTTCTCCACAGCAGTGTGGAACTCATAGAGATCCTCTGGGGTATAGGAGAATCTTCCCTTGGCTTCGTGCATGTAGTCCCTGTAGTTATCGAACTCCTTGTTTGCTGCCATCTCCACCCTGAGCTCTACGAGCTTATCAAAGAGTTCGTTGAGCTTGTCATTCTCCCCTTTAAGGGCTTCATACTTCTTCCTCCAGGCTTCCTCCCTTGTCCCCCTGTCGGCTTCATACATATACTTCTTCATTCCAAGGAGGGTGTGCTCCTCTCCTCTGAACTCCACACTTACCTGAGACATTATCTCCCCGTACTTGTTGGCAAGCTCAGTTTCCTTTACTCCCAGCTCTACATTTCTCTCATCGTAGATCTCTATCTCGTTTTTAAGGATCCTCTTATAGTTCTCATACCTCTCCTCTGGAAGCTCCTTAAAGTAATCGTTCTCATAGATCTTCTTATTCAGGTCGAAGGATCCCCTGGTAAGGGCCGCCACAACACTTCCATAGTACTCATTGAAAGCCCTGCTGTATTCCTCCTTGTCAGCAAACCTCGTCATATTGATATACTTCCAAGCCATGGTCTCCTCCACAATGGCGCTCAGCTCGCTGTACTTCTCCATAAACTCCACAAGGCCCTCTACACAAGTTATCTCATGGTTTTTAAGGGTCTCTATCTCCCTCTCCACTATAGCAAGATCCTCAGCTGTAAACTCCCTGTTGTAATACTTTCTCTCCATCCTACTTCCTCCCTGTAAATTCCCCTGGATTAAGGTGCTAATCCAGTTCCTTTAGCTTATTACTCTCTATTACACTTACCACTCTTTTTACATATTCCTCTCTCAGCTCAGAGTACATGGTGAGATAACTGGCCAGTTCCGTAGAGGTCTCTCCCCTTCTCATTCCCGCTCTGAGATCTCTGTAGCTCTCTCCCCTTGCCAGCAGGAGTACATAGTCCTCCACAGAACCCTTGAGGCTCTCATACTTCTTCAGGTGGGGAGTATAGCCGTTGCTCCTGGTTGTTGCCGCTATCCTCGGTTCATTGGTGTT
>CAYSGC010000022.1:8650-20247 GCA_964430145.1 uncultured Fusobacteriaceae bacterium
GGGGAGTATAGCCGTTGCTCCTGGTTGTTGCCGCTATCCTCGGTTCATTGGTGTTATAGGACCACACTCCGAAGATATTGTTTCCCTCTCTGAAAAATCTCGAGGTCCCCCAGCCGCTCTCCAGGGCTCCCTGGCTTATAATAAGGGATTTTGGAGGCATTACCATCCTTGACAGAAGCTCCTCCATACTACCATTCTTTATCCTGTAGTTTGAAAACAACCCCGCCAGGAACTTCTCCTCGTCCCTTGAGTGGGTCTCCATCTCTGCTAACCTCTCCACTACATCCCTTCTCCATTGGAGGTCCCTCTCCACTGCATCTATCGCCGGCACCAGGAGTCCCACAAAGGCCCTCTTCTTCTCTCCCACAGAGAGATCGGCTAACCTTACAAGCTCTCCGCTGTATACATAGTTTCCCTTCCTCTCCATGAGGATCTCACTAGCTGTCTTGGGCACTATTACCGTATACCTGGGTCTGTCCTCCAGCTTTACATCCCTTGCCACTCTCCTCTCCATGGCTCTCTCCTCCTTGGAGGATAACTTACCGTCTCTCTGCTTCTCCAGTGCTCCCTCCATAAAAAAGATGGCCCCTGAAAATATCAAATAAATTACAACTAATTCCTTAATAAACTTCTTCATCTGCTTCCCTTCTAAATACTACGATATTTTTGTTGTTATTTTTCTCCACCACAAGCCCCAGCTGCTCCCCTATATACTTCAGGGTTTTAATTGTATAGAATACCACGTGGGTAGGGTCGTTTATATACCACCACTTGCCAAACTCCTCCTCGTTCCTTGGATGAAAGGCTGTCATTATAATCAACCTTCCCCCTGGAAGAAGCCTCCCGGCCAGCTCCCCGAATACCTCCATGGGTTTGTAGATATGCTCCATCACCTCTGTGGAGGTTATTACATGGTACTTTTTTTCCGTATCCAGGGACCCCTCTGTAAAATACTTGTCGTAGATATCCACATTGGTAAACCCAAGCTCCTCCATTACAGATGCCAGCACCGGCTGGGGACCTGAACCATAGTCCAGGATCTGGGCTTCCCTGTCCACTCCCTCCATGGAGTAATCTATAAACCTTCTGAAGTACTCCCTGTACCCCTCGTCCTCCACAGAGTTGTTGTGCTCCTCATACCTTGCCAGCTCCTCTGTTCCGCTTAAGAGATCCTCCTCATCCATAAATATATATTCACACCTGGGACAGCTGTGGTATCTTCTCTTCCACTTCTTCCTTTCCACTGTAAATTCTGTACACTCTTCATTGCATATATGACACTTCATACTTCCTCCTCATTCAGACAAAGATTAATTATACCCTTCCTGATTTTTTTTGTCAAAGGCTGGTGTCTCTTCCTGCAGTAAAAAGGTTACTAAATATAAGCTTTAAGGCGGTCTCTTTTCTAGATTTCCTCATCTATCTTCTCACCCTCGGTCTCCAGAAGGTCCCTTCCCCACCTCTCCATGGTATCCAGTACCTCTCCCAGACCTCTCCCCTTCTCGGTTATTATGTACTCCACTCTCGGGGGAACCTCTGGGTATATCCTTCTCTCTATAAAGCCATTCCTCTCCAGGTCTCTCAGGTGCTCGGAAAGAACCTTCTTGCTTATCCCTGGAACTATCCTCTGAATCTCGCTGAACCTCAGTACCTCTTTATTGAGGTGCCATATTATAAGGGATCTCCACTTTCCCCCTATAACATCTATTGTCACCTCTATGGGACACTTATAGTCCCTGCCATTCCATCTATACATAGCTGCCTCCCATCCTCTATACATAAAAAGTAATCCTTCTGAATTTATGTCCCCTATTCTATACTTTTTCATAATTTTATGCAATTTTTTCCTTCTCTCCAGGGGAAGGTGGCATCCCAAAGGGAACCTCCAGGTTACCTGAGTACCAAAAAGTGCCTTCTTCTAAGGATTTTTAAAAGGTGATATAGTTATTCCATAAGAAAAGGAGCCATAAAGCTCATAACTATTTATAATAAGAATTCAGGAGGAATAAGATGAAGAGATATCCAAGAGCATTTTCACACATAGGAATCACAGTGGCAGATCTGGATCAGGCGGTAAAGTTTTATGAGGAGGTAATGGGGTGGTATGTAATCATGAATCCCACAGATGTAGTTGAGGAAACTGATACAGCCATCGGTCAGATGTGTATCGACGTGTTCGGAAGGGGATGGGAGAAGTTCAGGATAGCCCACCTTTCCACGGTTGACGGCATAGGGATAGAGCTCTTTGAGTTCCCAAACAACAACCATAAGCCCCAGGCTGAGTTCAAGCCATTCCAGACTGGTGTCTTCCACTTCTCGGTAAAGGATCCAGATGTAGAGGGACTGGCTGCCAAGATAGTAGAGGCTGGAGGGAAGCAGAGGATGCCTATAAGGGAGTACTACCCTGGAGAAAAGCCATACAGAATGGTCTACATGGAGGATCCCTTCGGAAACATAATAGAGATCTACTCCCACTCCTATGAGCTTCACTACGGGGCCGGAGCCTACCAGCACGAGATGTAAAAATTATTTAACAAAATAAAAGAGACAGCTAAGCTGTCTCTTTTTAATGTGGTTATCTACTTTATTCTCAGTGGAATTAGTCGATAAGGAATAACTTATCTCCCTTAACTACTCCCTCACCATCTGTTTTTAAGACCTTAACGATCTTACCAGCTTTGTTGGCCTTTACTTCATTCATAAGCTTCATAGCCTCTACGATACATAGAGTATCTCCTACATTAACCTGAGTTCCCTCAGTAACGAAAGCTGCTGCTCCTGGTGCAGGACTTGCGTAGAAAGTTCCAACCATTGGTGAAGTTACTGCATCATACTTATCCTCATCAGCACTTTCCTTCACTGCTTCAGCCTTCTTAACAGCCTTTGGTGCTGCTGGAGCTGCCATCATTTGAGGCATAGCCTGTACAGCCATCTGTGCTACAGCTTCCTTCTTAAGAGTTATCTTAGTTCCCTCTACCTCTAGAGTTACTTCCTCTAGGTTGTACTTCTCAATATTTTCTGCCAGTTGCTTTATAGTTTCTATATCAATCTTCATAACTTCCCCCTAATGTGCTTAGTTGCTACCTATTATTCTTAGGTCCTTTACTCCCTTTAGCTCACTTATTCTCTCAAGCATTCCCTCAATCTTTCTTAGCATATCTTCATTTGTCTGAAGAGCTATTGTAGACTTTGAAACACCGTCGATAGCTATGTTCTGAGTAATAGTAAGGATATTCATTCCAGTCTCAGCAATTACATCTAGTATTCTTGCAAGTACTCCAGGCTTATCCTCTAGAGACATGTAGATACTAAATACTGTGTCCTTTCCGCTCTCAAAGAATGGCTTTATGTAGTCCTTATACTTGTAGTAAGTACTTCTGCTGATACCAACTCTCTTGATAGCTTCATACTTTGAAATCTTTTCCTGCTGAACGATGTCGTTTACCTTGATTACGTTCTGAATTGAATTTGGTAGTATTCTCTTGTCAACGATATAATATTCTCTTTTCTCTTTTCTATCTGTCATTCTCAATCACCCGCTAATTTTATTTAAATTCATCATAATCAAGAATTATTTTATCACTGAATTATTATTTTTTCAAGATTTTTAGATCTTTTTGTCTAAATTTTGGTACTTTTTAAACGATTTTAGTGTATTTTTCATAAGCATAGCTATGGTCATAGGCCCCACTCCCCCTGGTACAGGGGTTATTGCCTTGGCTTTTTTTGAGACTTCGTCAAACTCTACATCTCCGTAAAGTTTTCCGTCCTCTCCTCTGTTAATTCCCACATCTATAACTACAGCTCCATCCTTCACCATCTCCGCTGTAACAAATCCCTTGATTCCCACTGCAGCTATGACGATGTCAGCCTGTTTTACCTTCTCTTCCAGGTTCTTGGTTCTGCTGTGACATACAGTAACTGTTGCACTTTCATTTATAAGAAGGGCAGCAAGGGGTTTCCCCACTATATTACTTCTTCCTATAACCACAGCATCTGCCCCGGAAAGCTCTACATTGTATCTCTTAAGAAGCTCGATTATTCCATAGGGAGTACACGACTTAAAGCAGTCCTCCTTCCCCATAAGGATCCTTCCAAGGTTTTCAGCCTTAAATCCGTCCACATCCTTTTCACTGGATATGGTTTCAGTGATAATCTCCTCATCTATATGCTTTGGCAGAGGAAGCTGTACCAAGATACCGTTTATCTTCTCATCCCTGTTTAACTTCTCTATAAGCTCCACCAGTTCATCCTGGCTGACATCCTCAGCTAGAAGATATTTTTCAGAGTGCATTCCCACTGCCTCACAGGTTCTTACCTTGGAGTTCACATAGACTCTGGAAGCAGGATTTTCACCTACCTGCACCACAGCCAGTCCAGGAACTCTTCCAGTTCCTTCCCTTAGGTCATCTATTTCCTTCTTTATCTCATCTCTGATATCCAGAGAGGTCTGCTTACCGTCTATTATTGTCATCCTTTAAAGCACTTTCTCCTTCCAGTAGTTTAGCTCCTGCAGCTTTGCATAGAGGTCTATATTTGCTACTACTACATTTTCAGGTACCTTGATCTTCAGTGGTGCAAAGTTAAGAAGAGACTTTACTCCAGCTGAAACCAGCTTGTCTGCCATCTCCTGTGCCACTGCCTTTGGTACAGTAAGGATTGCTATATCCACTCTGTCCTTAGTCTCCAGGAAGTAGTCCAGCTCGCTTATGTTTCTTATCTTAAGTCCGCTCATCTCCCTTCCTACCTTGTGCTCAGCACTGTCGAAGATCCCGATTACATTGAAGCTTTCCTTGGTAAACTCCGGCTCCGATAGAAGGGCACTTCCCAGTCTACCTGCTCCTATGATTATGATGTTGTTTGTCTTGTGCACTCCCAGAATTCTTTCTATTCCGCTGTAGAGGATCCTTACCTGGTATCCCTTACCCCTTACTCCAAACCCCTCTCCAAATTCAGAGATAAAGTTGGATAGGTCCTTTCTTATCTGAGCTGCTGTAAGCCCCATTCTTTCAGCCATCTCTTCTGAAGAAATATAATCATCTGGAGACATACTCTCTAGACATCTTAAGTACTTTGTCAGTCTCTCAATTACTCTAGGTGATATCTTATCCTTCGTTCCGTTTCCTTGACTCATCTTTTTCCTCCTAAACCTTAGTTAAATTTATCCTGTAACTTAAAGTAATTTCCATTTATAAGGTCTCCTCCGCTGAGCTTCCTCTTATTTTCAGGCTTGGCTTCTGCAAGGATAAGGCTTCCATTACCAGCTTTAACCACTGGACCTCTGCCCTTAATAAAGTCTACGATGGTTCCTGCCTCTCCATCATATTCTTTGTCTAGCTTTTCTACCCTGTACACCTTGAAGATCTTTCCATCAAGGTATGTATGTGAACATGGGAATGGATTCATTCCTCTTACAAAGTTAAATATATTTTCCTTGGTATCTCCCCAGTTGATCTCGCAGTCCTCCTTTTTAAATGGTCTTACAAAGGTAGCCTTTTCGTGGTCCTGAGGTATTCTAGGAGCGGTTCCATCCCCTATTTTATTGACTGCTTCAAGAAGAGTTGTTGCCCCTATCTCCATAAGCCTGTCGTGAAGAGTTGCCAGGGTATCCTCCTCTGTAATAGGAGTTTTTCCAGTCATTATCATATCCCCTGCATCCAGCTCCTCGGCGATATACATGATTGTAACTCCAGTCTCCTCCTCTCCGTGAATAAGAGCTGCATGGATTGGCGCTGCTCCTCTATACTTAGGAAGAAGGGAGGAATGTACATTGATTACTCCAAGCTTTGGAATATCTATAAGCTCCTGGGGAAGTATCTTCCCGTAAGCTACTACAACTATTAGGTCTGGATTCATCTCCCTTATAAGCTCAAGGGTCTCCTCGGTTCTCACAGACTTAGGCTGATATACAGGGATATCGTGCTCCAGTGCATACTCCTTCACAGGGGTGAACTTTATCTTCTTTCCTCTCATATTGGGCTTATCTACCTTGGTAAATACCCCTATAACATCGTGATTCTTATTTAATATATCCAGTGACGGTACAGCAAATTCAGGTGTACCCATAAATAATATTCTCATCCTCTACCTCTTTTCATTGCTTTTTTATTCTACTTCTGTCTCTTCAGTGTCTCCTTTTTCAGCATCTGAAGTTTTTTAGATACCATTCTCTTGGCTACTGGAGATATTCTGTCCACAAATAGTGTTGAGTTAAGGTGGTCATTTTCATGCTGGAAAGCTCTAGAAAGAAGTCCCTCTGCTTCCTCTACTACTTCCTCCCCCTTCTCATTGGTGTACTTGATCTTTACCCTAGCCGGTCTCTTTACCTTCTTGTAGACACCTGGGATGCTCAGACATCCCTCCTCGTGCTCCACCATCTCATCTGAGTACTCTAGAAACTCTGGATTGATAACCTTTCTTGTTATTCCGTCCTCTACGTCTATTACAAAGATCCTCTTGTTTATCCCTACCTGTGGAGCAGCAAGGCCTACTCCTCCGGCGTCTCTCATAGTTTCAACCATGTTGTCGATGATCTCCACTATCTCTTCATTGATCTCCTCTACCTTAAGGGCATCCTCTCTGAGCACCTCATCTCCATATGTTCTTATCTCATATATCATTATCTTACACCTCTTTCTACATCAAATTAATCGGATCTACATCTATTGTTATTCTAAACTTATTTTCCTTCATCTCCTGGGCTGTATCTCTCAGCACAGGTTTTATCGTCCCCACAGCTTTTCTGCTTCCCTTGATAAAGAGCTGGTATCTGTACCTCCCCTTTATCCTGTAGATGGGAGCCTGCATGGGACCGTAGATCTCTACTCCCTGGGCACTGCTGCCTATCCTTTTAAAGAACTCTGTGGCATACGCCTCTAAGCCATCCTCCGACTGGGATGATATTATTATATTTATTATCCTTGAAAAGGGGGGATAGTTCATGAGTCTTCTGTTCTCTATCTCATCTGAGTAGAGCCCCTCATAGTTCCCCTCCATTATTCTCCTTATTACATAGCTTTCAGGCTGGTAGGTCTGAATGAGGACCTCTCCCTCCTTCTCTCCCCTTCCTGCTCTTCCTGCCACCTGGCTAACCAGCTGATAGGTCTTCTCCCCGGACCTGAAGTCTGGAAAGTTGAGTATGGTATCTGCGCTTATAACCCCTACCAAGGTCACATCTGGGAAGTGGAGTCCCTTGGATATTATCTGGGTACCCAGCATTATATTGTACTTCTTTTCCAAAAACTCCCTGTACATTCGCTCATAGAAGTTCTTCTCCCTGCTGGTCTCCGAATCTACCCTTATTATTCCCGTGTCGAAGTATGATCTTATCTCCTCCTCCACCTTCTCGGTTCCCTTACCAGAGTGCTCTATATTCCTGCTTCCGCAGCTGCTGCACCTGGGTTCATACCTCTTGGTGTATCCGCAGTAGTTACACTTGTATATCCCGCTCTGCATATAGTAGTTCATGGATATGGAGCAGTGGGGACACTCCTCCACATGACCGCAGTCATGACACTGTATATAGGTGGAGTAGCCCTTACGGTTGAGTAGAAGCATTATCTGTTCATCCCTTCTCAGGGTTGTGGAGATATCCTTGAGCATCTCCCTGCTGAAAAACTGATTCTCCTCGGTCTTCATATCCACAAGCTTCAGCTTGGGAAGCTTGGCTCCCTTGTACCTGTTATTCATCTCTAGAAGCTGAAAGACTCCCTGCTTGGCCAGAAAGTAGGTCTCGATGGACGGAGTGGCAGATCCTAAAACCACCTTTGCTCCCTCCAGCTCTGCCTTCTTTATCCCCACATACTTGGCACTGTATCTGGGGTTAGTATCCTGCTTGTAGGTTCCCTCATGCTCCTCATCTATTATTATATACTTCAAATTTTCCACTGGGGCAAATATTGCTGATCTTACCCCCAGAACAACCTTCTTCTCTCCCCTGTGAAGAGCCAGCCATTCCTTGGCTCTCTCGGCAGGTGTGAGCTTGCTGTGAAGGATTGCAATATTGTCTCTGAACTCCCCCTTAAACCTGTTTATCATCTGGGGGGTTATGGATATCTCAGGTACCAGGAAGATTGAACCTCCCCCCTCAGCCAGAGCGTCCTTTATAAGTCTCAGGTAGACCTCTGTCTTCCCCGATCCCGTAACTCCCTTTATGAGGAAGTACCTCTTATCCGATTCCTCTATACTTCTTCTTACCTCTTCCTGCTCAGAACTGAGGACAGCTCCCCTGGGAGCGTAGGCTTCCTTCTCTGTCCCACCGTCGCTCTTCCTCACATCTTCCCTCACAGTTTTCTCCAGGACAAGT
The DNA here is from genome assembly GCA_964430145.1 of uncultured Fusobacteriaceae bacterium. Classification (GTDB taxonomy): domain Bacteria; phylum Fusobacteriota; class Fusobacteriia; order Fusobacteriales; family Fusobacteriaceae; genus Propionigenium. The sequence continues at coordinate 16,956 of CAYSGC010000022.1, forward strand.
CTCCCTGCCTTCAGGAGCTTCTCGATGACACCCTTTTCAAAGTGCTTTTCCACCACACTCTTGCCTACCCTCTCCCTTTCCTTGAAATAGGCGATGATCTCTCTATACCTGTCTTTTTCATCCTCCTGAGAAACGAGCTTTATCTTGGCTTTCCCCTCTAGGATTCCAGCTTCCAGGGCTTCCTTGACAACTTCCTTGTCAAATCTCTTATAGAGGGTGGCTCTCCCCACCTCTAGTTTCTTGGCAAAGTATTCCTGGATCTCCCCCTCCTCAGGGGTTCCCGGAATAAACCCGCTTCCCAGTCTGTACTCATGGACATACTCCACCTTGAGGTTTCCTGGAATAGCTGCCCCCAGAACCTGCCCAAAGGGACAGAGGTAGTAATCCTGTATCCACCTTAAAAGCTTTACCATACTTTCAGTAAGGCTTATATGGTTCTCCATCTTTCTTCCAATGGGAAGAACCTTGAAGTCAAACTCCTTGGTACTCTCCTCATAGACCACAAGGGCACTCTTCCATCTGCCCCTGAAGGGAACCATGACTCTGTCTCCTACACTGTAGGAGTCCTTAGGGTCCGAGTAGGTATAAAAATCATTTGTATCATCTACATATACTCCAAAATATCTCATAAATCACATCCTACTCCAGGTAGAGCTTTATCCTTCTTACATTCTCCAGGGATGTTCCCTTCTTGGGAAGCTGATCCTTTATAACTCCCCTTCCCTCTACCTCTATATCTGCGTCCAGGCCGGATAGCATCCTCATAGCCTCCCTTACACTTCTTCCCTTTAGGTCTGGTATCTCTGCCAGGGGCTGGTATTCGCTCTCTATTCCCCTGTAACTCTGCTCCTCCAGGATCTTTACCTCCTCGGGCTTCATCTCCCGGTAGTTTATTATCCTGTTTGCTATCTTGGAGAATACCGGAGCTGCTACTACCCCTCCAAATCTGTTGTAGTAGATCTTGGCCTGGGGCTTCTTGAACATGGTGAGGATTACATACTCTGGATTATCTGCAGGGAAGAACCCCACAAAGGAAGCCAGGTACTGACCACTTATATATCCACCGGGACCACTTATCTGTGCCGTACCGGTCTTTCCTCCCACATCATATCCTTCTACTCTTCCACCCCTTCCGGTACCTTCAGCCACTACCCTTCTGAGGATCTCCCTCAGCTGGGCAGATACCTCTGGGGAGATAACCTGCTCCCTTACCTCTGGTATATTTCTTCTGATAACCACTCCGTTTTCATCTGTTATCTTCTCCACCACATAGGGCTTGTAGAGCTTTCCTCCATTTACAACTGCCGAAAAGGCCGTTGCCAGCTGAAGGGGGGTCATTACTATCCCCTGTCCAAAGGACATTGTATTCTTTCTGAGGCCATCCCACCTCCTGCTTGGTGGCAGGTAGGGACTCACCTCTCCTGGAAGATCTACCCCGGTCTGTTCCCCTAGACCAAATTTTCTGAGGTACTCCTCAAATCTGCTGCTTTCCATCTTATCACTGATGTGAACCATACCAATATTACTTGATTTTTCCAGCACCTCACTTAGGGTCAGGACACCCCTTGTGTGTCTGCTGCTCTCCCTTATGGTGTGGTTGTACTTCTTCAGTCTACCATCCCCTACGTCAAAGGTATCCCTAGGGGTGATATCTCCATCCTCTAGAGCTGCCCCTACGATTATGGGCTTGAAGGTAGATCCCGGCTCATACTGATTCTGTATTATGGGGTTTCTCAGGCTCCCCTTCTTTCGACTGAAAGCTGTTGTAGCAAGGACCTTCCCGCTGTTGGGGTCCATTATAATCCCTACTGCTTCCTCAGCCTGGGTTTCGTCATACTTCCTCTTTACCTCTTCAGTGAGGATATACTGGAGGAAGGAATCTATTGTCAGGTGAAGGTCCCTTCCATCCGCTGAGATCTCCAGGTGGTCTGCCGATGTGGGAAGCTTCATATCTCTTGCATTGGTAAAGAGGCTTCTCCTCTTCACGTGCCTTCCCTTAAGGTAGTTTTCATACATACTCTCTACCCCAAAGACTCCAACCCTCTTCCCCTCGGAGTTCTTTGTCTGGGCCACAAGCCCCAGAATAGATTCTAGAGACCTGTCGTTGTAGTTTCTCTTGGTCTTCTCCTTGAGCTGGACAGCCGACCCCACATAGATCTTGTTTTCCCTTAGGTAATCCAGGATTGCATCCCTGGTTTCCTCAGACATATTTCTGGCCACAACCTTGTATCCGGCTCCTCTTTTAGCCTGGCTCAGCCGCTCTATCTCGGCTTTAGAGGGATTTATAAGAAGCTTTTGATACCTTTTGTCTATCTCTATCAGGGCATCCACAGCCTTTTCGCTTCTATTTATTATCCGAGGATTAATTATGAAGTCATATTCATTTTCATCGTAGGCCAGCACCCTGTCCTTACTGTCAAATATCTTTCCACGCCTTCCAACTACCTCATTTATTCTGTTTGCCTGTTCATTGGCTCTCTTCTCATACCTGGTGCTGTTTACCACCTGTATATTGAAGAGTCTTATTATCAGCAGCAAGGTAAAAAATACACACACATACCAAAATAATGTCAACCTGTTGTTAAAACTTAGTTTTGATTGGGGTTTTTTCAGCCTTCTTACTGCCATCATAGTAAATATAAATAAGGGCACTGTGATCGATAGCTTTGAATAGTCTCTATTCCAGAATATCAATCCCGTCGATATTAGGAATAAAAATATTGCTCCTATGGCCACAGATGCCCTTAGCTTTGATTTTCTTGTCAAAGGCTCGCACCTCCTGAGTAAAGCATCTAGTTTTCGACAATATAATTATAGTTTATATCCTTCACTTTTACAACCATTTTTTTCACTTCTTTCACAATCTCCAGAATCCGTTCAAACTGCTGATTTATCTGGGTTTTAGCGTATGCTAAAGGTTCTTGTGGAGTTTCCATTACATGTGTACTTTTTCATTCAAAAATAAAAATTTCTCAATTTTTATCCCCAAATTAAAAAAACAGTCCTAAGGACTGTTGATCTCAGATGGTGGTGAGGGAAGGATTCGAACCTTCGAAGGCAGAGCCGGCAGATTTACAGTCTGCTCCCTTTGGCCACTCGGGAACCTCACCATCTTAAACTAACAATTCTTCCCACGAGTGAAGCAAGTCCCCTCTTGAAGAAGTTGTTATTTAAATATTCTTTTTAATTATCAAAAGTTGAGAAGAGATTTACTCTATTCGATAAATTTTTGATAAATTAATTGGTGCGGAGGGGGAGACTTGAACTCCCACGTCAAAGACACTAGATCCTA
>CAYSGC010000023.1:0-20178 GCA_964430145.1 uncultured Fusobacteriaceae bacterium
CCTCCAGGAATCCGGTAAATGGTGATGAAGCATAGGCTGTATCCTGCTCCTCAGCGAGCTCAGCAAGGTAAGCTTCCCTTCCTGCTTCCACAGCTTTTCTAAATGCAGCAGCCATCTTAACTGGGTCAGCTGAACATGCAATGGCAGAGTTAACAAGGACAGCGTCTGCTCCCATCTCCATAGCCTCAGCTGCATGGGATGGTCTTCCTATTCCTGCATCAACGATGATGGGAACATTGGAGTTTTCGATAATTAGCTTAACTATATCCCTTGTCTGTATCCCCTTGTTGGAACCAATAGGTGACCCAAGGGGCATTACTGCAGCAGCTCCAGCTTCCTCCAGCTTCTTAGCAGCAATAAGGTCCGGCATCATATATGGAAGAACCTTAAATCCCTCATCTGCCAGGATCTTAGTAGCTTTAATTGTTTCCTCATTGTCTGGCATGAGGTACTTCATATCTGTGATTATCTCTATCTTGATGAAGTCCCCGCATCCTGCAGCTCTTGCTATACGTGCTATCTTCACCGCTTCCTCTGCAGTTCTGGCTCCCGATGTATTAGGAAGAAGGGTCATCTCCTTTGGTATGTAACTTAAAACATTTTCATCCCTGCTTGTCTTGTCCACTCTTCTAAGGGCCATGGTGATGATCTCGCACTGGCTGGCCTCTATCATTCCGGGAATCAGTGATTTTGATGCAAACTTTCCAGTTCCTGTGAGGAGTCTACTGTTGAACTCAACTCCTCCAAGTATTAGTTTATCTTCCATGTCTTTCCTCCTGCTAAATTTAGTTGATAGCTGAATTGTCTCTTGATATTTTCATATAGAACCTCAAAATTTTTAGTGTTTTATCCTCCAGAGACAAAACAAAGAAGCTCCACCTCATCCTCAGAGGAGATAACCCTTGTATCCCATACCTCTCTTGCGATGATCTCGTCATTTACCATAACCACAAGTCCCTCGGTGGGTGATTCCTCCAGCTGAATAAGTTTTTCCACACTTAGCTCCTCAGAGAACTCTCTGATCCTTCCGTTTACCCTTACCTCCATCTTCCCTCCCAGTATCTAAATAAATAAAAAAGCCGTATACCCAGGTATACGGCAAAAAATTAATCTTAATAAACGAGGGTTTCCCCCTCACTCTAAATTAAAATATTTTTTGCTTCCCTACGCTGGTATAATCCAGATCAGGTTCAAAGGGTCAGACATAGTCTTCTCAGTCCACAGGGACTCCCCTAGCTATCTTTCATTTGAAATATATCATTTATAAATTTTTTTTACAAGGAATAAATATATTTTTTTTAAAAAAAATATCAGAAAAAAATTTGGAAAAAGTCCTTCAAAGTAGATTTATATTAAGTTTAGAGTGTATAAATTTTCTATTTTTTGTTCTAAAAAAGATTCTGCGAAATTCAGAAATGATTCCTTTTTTCCACTGACAATAAATTCCATCTTCCCATTTCCAGTTTCACTATTCCTTGCTCTTACCCCGATTAACCTCTTTAATAACTCTTCAGTGGTTTCCTGGGCAGGGTCCACTATGTTTTTTTTGAAATACTTTGAGATGCTATCTTTAATAATAGGATAATGGGTGCATCCCAGGATCAGTGTATCTACACTCTCGGGAATGGATTCCAGGTAAAGCCTGATGATCTCATCGGTCAAATAACTTCCGTGGATTTCACCCCAGCCCTTTTCTACCATAGGACAAAGAAGCTTACAGCCACTTTGAGTAAAGTTGTATCCCTGGGGGGCATGAATGTCAAAGGTGTTTTTATAGACATTCATCTTGACGGTGGCAGGGGTGGCAATAACGGCGATATTATTGTTTTTAGTGGTTTTAAGGGCAGCTTTTACTCCTGGTTCAATAGTTCCTATCACAGGAATTGTAAACATTTCCTGTAGTGTATGTAAGGATGCAGCTGTGGCGGTATTACATGCTATAACTATGGCATCAACCTTGTTTTTATAGAGAAATCGTCCTATCCTCAGACAGAGCTCTCTTATCTCCTCCTCCTCCCTGTCCCCATAGGGAGCATTTGCATTGTCTCCGTAATATATTATGTGGCTGTCTGGGAGTTTTTTTTTGATCTCCTTTAAAACGGTAAGTCCTCCTACCCCTGAATCAAAAATACCTATCTTATACATAGAAACCTCCTGTTTAATCTTCTTTAATGTGGTGTAATAGCTGAAATAAAAAAAGCCGGACTACTCCCTAGAGGGAGTAAATCCGACTCAAATACCTTGACAGACTAGTAGTTGATGTACCTTACTCTTAAACTTAGTATATTATTTTTTCCCTGTATCTTCTGAGAGAGTCCTTGTAGGCTACGATGAAGGCTTTCTTAGAAGCTCCGAAATAGAGGTTGTTGATCTTATCGATTATAACCTTTTCATTGGTTATCTTTTCTCCTATAAACAGAGCCTTTAAAAATTTTTTTGTTATATCTAGAAGCAGAGTACCTTCCACCTCCAATATTTCATCGGTATCTGCGTCGATAGTCATCCCAAGGGCAAAAATTCCATAGATCTTGGTAATTGCAGACTTCTCGTGGGCCTTTCCATATCCAGAAACATAAACTATTCTTTTTTCCAAAGTGTATTCCCCCTAATGTAAAATTAAATTTTATGAAAATAATTCTATAAATAATGTTATTGCAGCAGCATTTGTAAAATCTATAAAGAGGGCTCCCACCAATGGAAGAACAAAAAATGCTTTAGGCGATGGGAAGTTTCCCTGGGTGAAAGTTTCCATGTTTGCCATGGCATTAGGGGTGGCTCCCATTCCGAAGCCACAATGACCGCAAGCTATTACTGCTGAATCATAGTCTCTCCCCATTATATAAAAAGTTATATAATATGCATACAGTCCCATAACAAATGTTTGAACCAATAAAATAACGATTAACGGGAGGGCCAATGAAGAGAGTTCCCACAACCTCATTGTCATCAGAGAGATAGACAGAAATATGGAAAGAGATATTCCTCCTATTGCATTAATAGGTTTGTGGGACATCTCTATATTTTTAAGGTCAAAAATATTTCTTATAACTGCAGCAGCCAGCATAGGACCTATATATATTGGGATAATTACTCCCACTCTCTTGAGAAGGAAATTAATGATCATTCCGGCTCCCATAGCACCTATCAGAAGAGAAACAGATGAAGTTAGGTTCTCCTCGGTGATCTTTTCACTTGAGATAAACATAGAGCTAGAAGTAGCTTCTATTCCAGATTTATCATCGCCACTAAGATTATACTTTTTTAAAAGCTTCTTTCCAATAGGTCCACCTATAATACATCCACTAACTAATCCAAAGGTCGCAGCTGCAATTGAGACTGCACTTGCTCCTTGGGCCCCGGCTGCTTCCAGTACTGGACCAAAGGCTCCTGCATTTCCATGGCCGCCAGTAAGAGATACAGAGCCCGCTGCCAAGCCGATTAAAGGATTCAGGTGAAATAGTTTAGCTAAGGATATGCCCACTGCATTTTGAATGAACACTAAACCTGTTGCCACGGCTAAAAAAAATCCTACCTGTATTCCACCTTTTTTTAATATAGATATACTTGCAGAAAAACCTACTGTTGTAAAAAAAGCAATCATAAACAAAGTCCTGAGAGATCCGTCAAAGGTTAGTGTTAAAGTATTTGTAAGTTTTCCTGCCAATGTCAATACTGCAAAAATAGTTCCTCCGATTACAGGTGCTGGGATAAAGAATTTTTCTAATACATAAATTCTGCTCCTTATTATCTTCCCCACATATAAAATTAGCACAGAAAATGCAAGCGTTTCAACCATTCCTAAGTTAATATTGTACATATTTTCCCCCTTTAAATTAATATAGTATATTAAAAATAAAAAAAGTCAGACTACTCCCCTTAAGGAAGTAAATCTGACTCATATCTTTTATAGTATTTAAGAGATGATGTTATCTTACTTTTAAATTTTTAATATATTTTATTGTATTAAGACTATACTTTCTATTTTGAAAAAAGTCAAATAAAAAAAATAGAAAATCATGATATATCCTTAACTTATTATAGACAGATACTTAATTAAGGAGTTGTTGTTATGAGTGCTAGGTATGAAATAGTCCAGGATAAAACTATAGATAATATAAATGGGAAAAAGAAGGATGTTTCGTGTAGAATATAGTTATAAATTTAAAGGATAAGAATTTGAATATGGGGTGATAATGTGAGCTATTTGGCTGAAAAGATAAACTTAACAAATCCCTTTGAAGTTGAGGAGATAAGAGGATTTCTGGAAAAATTTGACCTGGATTTTGAGGAGGGGATAGACTATACCGTTGCTGTGAGAAGGGATGGTGCAGTGGTGGCCACCTGTTCCAAGGCAAAAAATATACTCAAGTGTTTTGCTGTGGATGACAGCATGCAGGGGGAGGGTGTAACCAACATAATGATAAAAAACCTCCAGGACAAGCTCTTTGAGGAGGGGATATTTCACTCATTTATCTTTACCAAGCCCGAGTATATAAATACCTTTGAAAGTCTGGGGTATAAGGAGGTTGAGAGGTCGGAAAGGGTAGCCCTTCTAGAGGGAGGCTTCGGAGGGATAGAGAAATCCCTTAAAGAGATGGGGGAGAAGTATGGTCTTAAGGGGGATACCTCAAGAACCTCCCTTGTAATGAACTGCAACCCATTTACTCTGGGACACAAATACCTTATAGAGAGAGCCAGTGAGGTAAGTGAGGAGGTTTTGGTATTCCTAGTGGAGGAGGATAGGTCCCTTTTTCCCTTTAAAACGAGGCTGGAACTTGTAAGAAGGGGAGTGGAAGACCTTGGAAATGTAAGGGTTGTACCAGGGGGAGAGTATATCATCTCCAGTGCCACCTTCCCGGCATACTTCCTCAGGGAGAAGGGGGAGCACCTTACAGAGTACACCACCCTGGATGCCAAAATATTTGGAAGGTACTTCTGCAGCTACTTCAACATAAAGAAGAGGATGGTGGGGGATGAGCCCTACTGCGAGGTGACAAGAGCCTACAATGAAGCCCTTGAAAGGATCCTGGAGACTTATGGGGTAGAGGTGGAGATAGTAAAGAGAAAGGAAGAGGATGACAGGGCTATAAGTGCTTCCAGGGTAAGGGGAAGCATAAAGGAAAACAAGGGGATAGTTAGAGATGAGCTTATCCACCTACTTCCAGAAACGACCCTTGAATTCCTGGAAACGGAAGAGGGAAGCAGAATAGTAGAGAAGATAATTGTGAGCAATACAGCCCACTAGGGTGTAAGGATAAAATCAATAGGCAAGGGTGGATGGAATGAAGATAGACAGGGAATTAGAGGAAAAGATAAGTGGGATCCTGGATGCCAGGGAGGCAAGAGTGGAAAGGATGATGGAGCTGAGAGAGGAGTATCCCCTTCCCTCGGTGGTAGTTAGGTGCAACTATCCAGGGGCAGATAAGGATAACCGTACCTCAAGAAAAGTTGTGGAGGTTCTGAGAGAGGAAGTGGAGAGTATCCTGGGGCTAAATATAAAGAAGACAGAAAGGATAGATTCCTTTGAGGGCCGGACCTATATCTACATGGTAGTGGGAGATACAGGAAGACTCAAGGAGCAGATGGTGAAGTTGGAGGAAAGTAATCCCTATGGGAGGCTTGTAGATATAGATGTGTATCATGGAGATGGCAGGGGCATAGGCAGAAGGGAGATAGGGAAAGATCCCAGAAGGTGCTATATATGCCAGGAGGAAGCCCACCTATGTGTGAGGAGCAGAAAGCACACATTGGAGGAGCTGGAAAAGTATATTGAGATGAGGGTCTGGGGTAGAGAAGATGTATAGAGAAGAAGTTTACAGAATGGGAGAGTTTGCTGTGGAAGCCATGGTGAAGGAGGCAGCGTGCTATCCATCCTTTGGGCTGGTATCTCCAGTCTCCAGGGGGGCACATACAGATATGGACTACTATACCTTTATAGAGAGCAGTGCAGTCCTTCAGAGGTATTTTCTGGAGATGGCCCATGTGGCCATGAGCGGGGCTGAGGTAGAGGATATATTTAAGAGGTGCAGAAAGATTGGTATAGAGGCTGAGGCAGCCATGTACAGAAAAACCAAGGGGGTTAATACCCACAAGGGGATGATATTTGTTTTGGGGTTAACTCTTATTGCCTCTTCAGTTGTTGTATCCAAAAAAGGGGAGTTTCAAGAGATCCCCTATGTGATAAAGGAGATGACCAGGGGGATAGTGGAGGCAGAGCTGAGACACCTCACCGGTAAGGTGGACCTCACCCATGGAGAGAGGGTATTCCTTGAGTATGGGATAACAGGTATCAGAGGTGAGGCGGAAGCAGGGCTTCCTGCAGTATTCAACCATGCCCTGAAGGCTTACAGGGAGTGTGAGCTAGAGGAGAATGAAAGGCTGGTATACACCCTTTTGGAGATTATGGCCTTTTGTGAAGATACCACCATCCTTCACAGGCATGACCTGGGAACCTTAAAGGAGGTCAAGGAGAGAAGTGGCGAACTCCTAAGGTCCTTTGGGAAGCCCATAAAGCTTGATATGGAGAGGATAGAGAAGGTTAGCTCAGAGTTTAGCAGGCGGAGAATAAGTCCAGGAGGGTGTGCAGACCTGCTGGCAGTAACTATATTCCTGTCCAGGATAAGGGAGGAGTTTTTCAGGTAGCCATTAAAAGCTAAGTGAAAATAGGGAACACCTAAAAAGTTAGAGTGTCATAAAAAAAAGGAGGGACAGTCCCTCCTTTTTTCAGTGGAAATATATAGTTGTTATAAAGCTACAAAAGATCCTACTGTTTCTTCTGAGTATTGCAGTCTAGGAGCTCTATAATATTTTTCTTCTTAATGAGTACTCCCCTATCTGAAAGTTTTCTGATAATCCTCTGGAGGGTTCTCAGATCGATGTGGAGAAGGTGAGCAAGGTCCTCGGAAGATGAGAAACGATAGGATCCTCCCCTGGTTACTATAAAGTTTAGCAGGTACTGTTCATTGGTGTAGTTAACCTTAGCTGCATAATTTTTAAGCATCTTAAATAGGTTTATGGACATAGCTGAAAGCATCTTCTCATAGAGGGAGAGGATGAACTTGATATTGGTTGTCTGAAGAGCCTTTTTTATAGGTATCTCAAGGACGCTACACCTGTCCATTCCCCTTAAGATGAAATCCAGATTCTCCTCTATAAATATATTGAGCATCCCAATCCCCTCATCTTTCTGAAGTCTAATGTGAAACTCCAGTCCATCGTCGGTATAAGCATGGACAAAGGCATCTCCACTTTTTACAAGATAGGCTTTATCATCCTTGGGAAAGAGGGCATCCTTCTTGGTCAGGTGGTGGAGGATAAATTCATCCTCCAGTCCTCCCTCCACAAGCTGATCTATGTCATCCCTGTTTAATTCAGGCATTAGCCTAGCCATCTCTTTTCTGTTCATAGGTTCCTCCTCTAATCCAGGTTGTATGAGTAGTATGGCGGTATCGCTTCCATGGCTCTTTCAAATCCCATCTTGTGCAGGGGACAGACCTTGATACACCATCCGCACTCGCTGTTCATTCCTACCATAGAGGAGAAGCACTTCTTATCGTTGAGTCTTCTTCTCATAGCTCCCCTCATCCTCACAGCTTCCTTGGGGATAGCTCCCACAGGGCATGCCTTCTGGCACATTCTGCACCTGGAGCAGAACTCCTCTACATTGAAGTCCTTAGGTCCATCTGGTTCCACATCTGCTTCCAAGATTACTGCACAGAACCTAACTCTTGGTCCATATTCCCTTGTGAGGACATTGGCTGAGGTCCCGAAGTTTGCCACACCGGCATTTACCGCATGGTGACTGAACTTTACCTCCCCGTCTAAAGACATCCTTGGGTGTGCTCCCCAACCCCTGGATCTTATGAAGTCAGCCAGGGCATGAGCTCCCTCTCCGGCATCAGCATAGGTTCTCATTACCCATAGTTCTCCCGTCTTAGCTCCTGGAACAGGCATCTCCTCTATCTGTTCTGTGTCCATCTCCATTCCCAAGACCACTATATTCTGGTAGGGGGCCACAGAGTCATTCCCGTCTCCCAGAAATCTTCTGTCTATCTTGGTGAAGCCCACCACTCCGAACCCCAGCTTATCGGCTTTCTTCCTGATCTCCTCCTTGAGCTTGACCAGATCCTCCTCCCTTTCATTGGCTTTAGGAAGGTTGTGCTCCCTGTGCACCTCCTCCTCCATTCTGAACCTGTCCCTCATGATCCTCAGGATATAGCTGTAGTGGTCCCCAGTGGCATCCTCTATATTCTGCATAACATAGGAGATAAACATATTTATATCCTTCCACACATCTGGCTCTCCCCACAGGGGTTCATTTTCATAGGCCACATCCATCTCCTCCTGGTTGAGGATGTTGAACATGTGGTTGTTGTCGGTTATGGCCTTTCCCTCGTTTAAAGGTGAAGCCTTGGTGAGACAGGTCTCGGGGTCCCATCTGAGCATGTAATCGTGTTTCCTGTCGTCCCTTCCAATTACAGCCATTTTATTCTCAGTGTGCCACTTTGTCCTGTTTGCAGTTCTTATCTCCTTGAGGTATCTGTCATAATCCTCCCTGACCTCCTGGAACCCCTCTATATCCCTAGCCATCTCCTCTATAATCTCCATAAATACCCCTGTGCTTTCAAGCTTTCTCTTTAAAAACTTGTCTCCCAGCATGGTATCCATCACTCTTTTCATAGCTTCCTTACTTGGTTTCATCCCTACCTCCAATAATTATCTAATATCTTCTTCTGGAATTCCTGTCGCACCTCATGCATCTTCTGGCCTCGCACCTTGCCTCCTCCTCGGTGAAGGTTCTTACGGACTCTTCAAAGTTGAGCCTCTCATCTACGCATTTTATCTCTTCCTCTACCTTGGAAGTATTCCAGATATCTATATTCAGGGGGATCTCCGGCACCTGAACTTCCTCACCAGTATAGATTCCACTACCTCTGAGGTATCTATCTATGGCCTCAGCACCCCTTTTTCCTTCAGCAATGGCTTTTATGGCACTACCTACCTGCAGCATATCTCCAGCAGCAAAGACTCCCTCAGCACTGGTCTTGAGGGTCACAGGATCAGCTGATACCCACCCCCTTTCATCTACCTCAATCTCCTCGGTAAGGTAGCTGTTGTCTGGTCTCTGTCCGATGGCAAAGATAAGGGAGTCCACGGGTACTTCAAGGGTGTCCTCCTCATCGTAGACAGGGGCAAACCTATACTCATCATCCAACACAGAGAGACACTTCTTAAGGGTAACACCCTCTACTCTCCTCTCCTGAGTTTTTACTACTTTCTTGAGGGAGTAACCGTTCATGAACTGGATTCCCTCCTCCAGGGCTTCCCTCTTCTCCTCTTCCGTTGCAGGCATCTCATCCATACTGCCTTCAAGGGTAGCTACCATAACCCTTTCTGCTCCAAGTCTTATGGAGGTTCTGGCAGCATCCATAGCCACATCTCCTCCTCCTATTACAAGGACCCTTTCACCGATCTTCTCTCTCCCCTCGGCCTTGACCTCCTTCAAGAGTTTTACAGCTGTCTCTATTCCCTCTCCCTGAGCAAGGGCATTCCCAAGGTGGCATCCAGTTGCCAGAAGGAGGGAGTCGTAGTTGGACCTTATCTCATCTATATGGATATCCCGTCCGACCCTTGTACTTGTCTTGATCTCTACTCCCATCCTTTTGATATACTCCACCTCTGTATCTATTGTAGACTGGGGAAGTCTGTATGCGGGGATCCCCACAGCCAGCATACCTCCCACCACTTCATTTGCTTCAAAGATAGTAACTCTGTATCCGCTTCTTCCCAGGTAGTAGGCTGCTGAAAGCCCTGCAGGACCACCGCCTACTATAGCCACACTCTTTCCGTTATCCCCTCTTCTGTCCTCTGTAAAATCCCCCACTCTCAGGGTCATGTCCGAGGCATACCTCTTAAGGGCCCTTACTCCCACCGAGTCCTCCAGTTCTCCCCTTCTACATCTTGCTTCACAGGGTCTGGCGCAGATCTTACCACATACAAAGGCCAGGGGATTGGACCTCTTCATGAGCCTGTATGCGTCCTCTACCCTACCGTGCTCCATAAGCTCCACATAGGAAGGGATATCCACCTCGGCAGGACACTCATTGATACACTGAGCACTGTAGAGCCTTCTGCATATTGTTGTTCTGCACCTGTGATCCCTCACGTGTTCTAAGAAGATATCGTAGTACCTTTCCGTCATCTCCCACACGATATCCTTGATCCTCTTTTCTGTATCATCTTCTGAGGCTTCTATAGTGATCTCCCTCAGCCTCTGGAAGCTTTCCTCATTTCCCTCCTCGCTGACAAGCTTCTCTGCTATCTCCCTCATCTCCAGAAGGTTATTCCCCTTCATCTTCAGTGTATTTACACAGTATCTCATTAGAAATTTCACATAGTCCACCGGACAAAAAAGTTCGCTTAGATACATGACCTCTAACTCGCCCCTATTCTCTCCAAGCTCTTCCAGGGACCTTCCCAAGGAATCCAACCCTAGAAAATCACCTAGGACTCCACCTACCTGTACAAGAGCCATTTTTTTTCTCTTTTTCATTCCACCAGCACAACCTTCAAGAAGGTCCTTAAGGGTAGTTTCCCTTTCCACAGAGTAACTTCCCTTGCTATTAACATCACCCATTACCTTAACCACTAACATAGATAACCTCCTGTTTTCATTTATATATAAAGGTTAACACCTCCCAGAAGAAATCAGTTATGTCAATTACCATAGTTTTGAAAAAAGTTATTAAAAAAGGGAAGCATCCCCTGGGTGCTCCCCCTTAACTTTTACCTATGTTTAAAGAATTTCTAGAACCTCTCCTGGAGGTAGTTTTGGAAGAGAGTTACATCGGGAACGGAGATCCTGTTTTTTTCCTTTACTATAATTCCCCTCTCTGTAAGTTTCTTTACCACCCTGAAGAAGTTTCTATACTCTAGGTTCAGGCAGTAAGCCAGGTCGGCAAGAGAGTTGAACTCCAGCTGATACCTCCTCTCCTTGAGGTAGAGGAGGAAGAAGGTTTCGTAGGACACAGCTGTGGACCTTGTGAAGGTTCTTTCTCCAAACTCTCTGAACTTTCTGGACACATCCAGGTACATGGCCTTCCAGAAGACAGCGCTGTCCTCGAGGTCCGACAGAGCCTCCCTGCCGGCCCCCAGAAGCTTAACCTTGGTTCTGGCTGTCATGTTTACCAGCCAGCTTCCAATGGGGAGGTCCACTGCTCCCACAAGCTGCCCTTTTTTTGCAATAAGAAGGTGCATGGTATTGCCGTTCTCAGCCACATAGTTTATATCTATCTCCCCCTCTACAATGAGGTAGATCATCTCCATCTCCTCAGCTGAAAAAGCTACCTTCTCTCCCCTGTCAAAGGTGTATTCAGCCCCTCCCTCTATCTCCTCAAATATCTCTCTTAATCTTTCAGAAACATCCATCTGTCCCTCCTCTCTTTTTTATCTGATTTACAATAAAATTTTGTCCCTCTTCAAGATCTTTCTAGGGTGTTCTTATGCTTGATCCTGTTTACACCCTTTAAATTAAGGGATTAGCAAGGGGAGGCCGGTGATGGAGTAGTAGGACTTTCAATGGTAGACTCCACCGGGAGTTACTTAAGCCAGAGTCTTCTATGGGAGTTTCTGTCACACCTCATACACCTATTGGCCTCGCTTATGGCCTCCTCCTGGGTGTAGCTCTCTCCTATCTCACAGAAGCTGTCACACCTCTCCTGGGCAGGAACTCTCCTCTCCTCTATAGCCTTTTGATCCAAGGTTGTACAATCTAAGGTTGTTTCAGGGATATCTATATCCTCCCCGTCGTAGATCCCCTCTCCACCAAGATAACTATCGATAGTCTGGGCTGCTCTCTTAGCAGCTGCTATAGCTTCTATTGCTGCTCCCGGGCCGCACATATCCCCTACAGCATAGACCTTTTTCACAGGAGTTTCAAAGAAATCCTCCTCTATAAACCTTATTCCGGTTGTATCTATGCAGTCTATATAGGAGAGGTCGGGAACCTGTCCTATGGCATAGATGAGGCTGTCTACCTCCACTTCCAGGATCTCCTTCTCATCATACTCCGGGGAGAACCTGTAGTCATCGTCCACCACTGAAAGGCACCTCTTTATCTCCACTCCTGTAAGCTGTTCTTCAGCTGATTTAATCCCGTGTATTCCGTAGCCGTTTAGGAATTCTACTCCCTCCTGGAGAGCTCCCTCCTTCTCCTCTAAGCTTGCAGGCATGGAGGTATAATCTTCCAGGGAGATGACCCTTACATCTGTTGCTCCCAGTCTGAGAGCACTTCTGGCAGCATCCATGGCTACATCTCCTCCCCCTACAACAAGGACTCTTTTTCCGATCTTTCTTCTTCCATCTAGCTTAATCTCCTTGAGGAGTTTCACAGCTGTTTCAACTCCCTGAACACCTATCCCAGGTCCGGAATTCCCCACATGACATCCTGTGGCAAGGAGGACTGCATCATATTCTTTCCTTAACTGGTTGAGCTGGATATCCTCTCCTATCCTGACCCCTGTGATGATCTCTACACCCAGGTTTTTTATGAGCTCTACCTCCCTGTCGATACTCTCCTGGGGAAGCCTGTATTCAGGTATTCCCATGGCAAGCATTCCTCCCACTCTTTCTTCAGCTTCATATATGGTCACCCCGTATCCGCTCTTAGCCAGGTAGTAGGCTGCTGTAAGTCCCGCAGGACCTCCTCCAGCAATAGCTATCTTTTTTTCCTTGGGTTCCAACTTCTTCTCGGTATGCTCGGTTGCCTCAAGGGCTATCTCAGCTGTATACCTCTTCAGGGCCCTTACTCCAACAGTTTCTTCTATCTCTCCCCTTCTGCACCTGTCCTCACATGGTCTGGCACATACCTTTCCACAGATAAAGGAGAGGGGGTTATTCCTTCTCATGAGAGCATAGGCCTCCTCATACCTTCCTCTCTTCATGAGCTCCACATATCCCGGAACATACACCTCTCCCGGACAGGCATTTATACACTGGGCTACCATGAGGCCTCTGCAGATACCGTTTCTGCACTTTTTTTGATCTATGTGCTCCTCTATCTCCTGGGCAAAGTTTTCCAGGAAGTAGTGGAAGATCTCCATTGTTCTCTCCTCAGCAAGGTTTTCAGCCCTTCTCTTCCCCAGCTCGAGTTTTATCTCCTCCGCAGTGAGCCTGTTTCCCTGGCCGTTGGCTATCTTTTCAACCAGCTCATTCAGCTTTCTTGTAAAGGAGTTATCCAATCTGAGCTCCCTTATAAGGAACCTGGTGAGAAACCTCAGATAATCAACGGGACACATGAGCTCATCCAGGAATAGGATCATATCTCCAGTCATATCCTCCTTGTAGAGGCTGAGGGGGTTGTTTATCTCTCTCCCTCTAAGGCACCTTCCCAGAGGTCCCCCAATTTGTACCAGCTTTAGCTTTTTACTATCCCTGATCCCCTGAGCATACTCAGAGAGGATCTCCTTTATAGTTTTTTCAGAGGGGATCTCAAACCTTCCCCTTTTATTTATACTTCCCATTACATCTATCCACATAATTATTCACACTCCTTCATCTTCAAGAGTTTTAACTTGTTAATTTTATCCCTTTCCAGGTTATACCCATAGTATTGTGGAAGGGAATCCATACACTTCTCATACCCTATCATACTGAATGGGCACACCCTGACGCACCTCATGCACTCCTTGGAGGTGGTCATCTGCTCCAGGCACCTGTGGTAATCGGCCTGTCTCTTCAGGGCTCCCCTGAATCTCTCCTCCTCCTTTGGAATAGCTCCCCCTGGACAGGACTTTTGACACATCCTGCACCTGGAACAAAACTCCTCTATATTCCAGTCCCTCGGATCATCTAGGGGCAGCTCTGCATCAATAAGAAGAGCTACCAGCTTACTCCTTGTTCCCACCTCTGGGATTATACATATTCCGTAGGTAGAGTAGTTTCCCATCCCTGCATTTACTGCGTGGGGCGGAAGTTTTATCTCGCCGTCAAAGGACATCCTTGGGAGGCACCTGTATCCCTTTGAACGGATGAAATCAGCAATCTTGAGAATATTCTCTCCCCCCTCCCTGTAGGAGTCGAAGGCCGAGAGAGTCTTTATATTGTTTGGGATTCCCCTTACGCTTTCAAGGGGCATCTCAGGGGCAAAAATTATCAGTGTATCATAGGGAACCAGATGATCCTTTTCATCGGAGATATACCTTCTGTCCACCTTGGTAACTCCCATTGCAGGCATATTTAACTTCCTGGCATATCTTTTTATCTCCATCTTCAGCTTTAGGAGGTCTTCCTCCCTCTCCTTGGCCAACTGGGGAACGATCTCCCCGGAAGCCAGCTTGTTTTGAATCTCCTTCCCCTTTTTTATGGATTCCATATAGTGGAAGGGATCTCCCTTTACCTCTGCATGCATAGGGCCAAAATACCTTTTAAAACTCTCCTCTGAAGCCATTAACTTTGGATAGGTAGGGTAGGGGTAGAGGGTAGACATCTTGTCGAACTCCCCTATATCCACGATATTTACATAGGGATTGTTATCTGTAATCTCCTTCCCGTGGTTTTGGGGAGAAAACTTCCACAGGGAGGTGTCGGCAGCCCACCTGGTAATGGAGGTTTCATGGGCTTCCTCCACCATCTTCTTTTTCTTTTCTTGCCAGCTCTTAACGCTGTCTGAATACTTGGGAAAATTAATATCTTTAGGGTTCATACTCATCTCCTTCTCTAAACTAACAACTATTAGTTTAGAAGTTAAAAAAATATAGATAAAGGAATAAATTAAAATTTCAGAACACTAAACTAACATTTGTTAGCTTTATGCAATTTTAACCCTTTTGAATATATTTGTCAATTTAGATTTAAATTTGCAACTTCTATTCACCCGTGATATATTATGAAAAAAATTACCTGGGAGTTGAAGATGCTGTGGTAAGTAACGATGAAAATATTAATAGTGAAACAAAGATAAAGATAATGGAGGCTTCTCTCTCCCTCTTCTCGGAAAAGGGATTTAAGGGGACCTCTATAAGGGAGATAGCCAAGAGAGTGGGGATAAAGGGGGCATCTATCTACAACCACTTTAAATCCAAGGAGGAGATACTAAAATCTCTCTTCTCCAAGTACGGGTCCCACTCCCTGAGGGTTTCCCTTACAGATGAAGGGAATATTCAGTTTTTAGCTGAGAATCCCCAGGAGTTTCCAAAATTTTTGAAGAAGCATCTGAGGGTGTGGTTTTTAGATGAGAACTGGAAGAAGTTTTTTAAGGTTATCCTCATGGAGATGGTACACAATGAATCTGCAAGGGAGATCTTCAGGGAGGAGATGCTCGGGAAGGGGCAGGAGATAGCTAACTTCTTCTTTGCAGAGCTGAAAAAAAGAGAGGCTGTAGGGGAGTATCCAGTTTCCCAGATGGGGGATCTGATCTTTTCGCCGATCCTCCTCTTCGATATAGAGTATTTGCTGGATGTGGGAGAGGAGGAGAGGTTCCTCAGGAGGATGGATGAGCACATTGATTTCGTGTGGAGTCTCCTTAAGAAGTAAGACCTCTTCTTCATTGCAGGAATAGAATTGAAGAGGTGGATTCTGTTTAATTTAAAAAAATGGAGGTGTCTTTATGACTGTGGAAGAAATACTCTCTGAACTGGGACTGGAGGATCTGATAGGAACTCCCTTTGAGGATGATGTTAATATCATTCAGATGAGTAGGGGAGACCTGGTCTGCTATGAGAGGTTGGAGGAGTTTGATGCCTGTTATGTGATAGAGGGGCATGTGCAGCATATAATCTATACCCCTGAGGGAGGGGAGTTTTACAGGGATCTCCATGAGGGTGAGCTTACCGGGGTAAACTTCTCCCTCTCTAAAAAGATGTCCCAGGAGCGATTCCGTCTCTTTGATGTGGATGTGGTGGCTAAGGAGGATTCTCAACTTGCCTACCTTCCCCTGGACAGGATTATGGATCTGAGATTTAAAGGGAAGGAGAGGGTGCTCCAGAAATTGATGATGATGGGAGTGGAGGATCACTTTAAACACTCTAAGTATCTCCTGCTTAAGAACCTATATTCAGATGAGGAGTTTTTTATAAGGTATCTGGAGGAGCATAGGGTTATAGATATGGGGAGCACCAGGGTGATCTCGGAGCATCTCAATATAAACCTCAGGACCCTTCAGAGGGTTATAAAGAACCTTCAGGAGCGGAAGATTATAGAGAGAACAGGGGACAGGTTTATCCTCAAGGAGCCTCAGAAACTGGAGAGCTACAAGAAGAAGTTTGAGAAGTAGAGGCCAAAAGGCCTCTTTTTTTATAGGGAAATTTTAGGGCGACTGTTGGCGTGGGGTTTTGAGGTGAAATCCCTTAAAATAAGTGTGTGAGGAAAAGCTCTCATGAGCTGAAGCAAGATATTTTAAGGAGGAGAAGCTATGAAAAACTTTATCGGAACGCAGATGATCTATACCTATGCCAATGGATGGGAGTATGAGATATACATAAAAAATGAGGATACTGTAGATTACAGAATTCACAGCGGTATGGTTGGAGGAAGATGGGTAAAGGACCAAAAGGTGGATATGGTAAAACTGGTTGAGGGGATCTACAAGGTTTCGTGGACTGAACCGACGGGTACAGATGTATGTGTGGACTTCATGATGGAGGAGGGAAGAGTACACGGAGTGATCTTCTTCCCTAAGTGGGTAGAGGAGCACCCAGAAATTACTGTGTGCTATCAAAATGACTACATCGATCTTATGGAGAGTTCAAGGGAAAAGTATGAGACCTACCCCAAGCATGTTGTGACCCACTATGCAGATATTACCTATGTGAAGAATGTGGGAAGGAATAATGAAGATATAATCTCCCAGGCTACCTATGAGGGGATGACAGATGAGATAAGGAGTGGTTCCTTTTACAGATAGTGTAAAGGGCAGTCGGAAGACCCTTTAGCGAAAATGAAAGAGGCTATCAAAACCGATGTTTTGACAGCCTCTTTTAAATTTAAATTCTTCATAAGCCCATGGATACACTTCTAATTATCCACTGTCACTTCAGGGGTGATATACCAGGCAACCCTCCAATCGTCACGGTTCTTTTCCAGACAGATGACACCTGAATACCTTACTTCTACAACTGTCTCCGAGGAGCTGCCGGTAATGAGATGGGATACGGTTTTTTCTATATGGGGAAGGTGTCCCACATACATGACATCCCCCTTTTTGATCCCGTGGATAAACTCCTTGGGGTCATCTAGGGGGTTCATCCCCTCTGTGGAAACAATCTTTTTTACAGAAAGCTCCCTTCCAAAGATCTCAGCTGTTTCCCTGGCCCTGACCTTTCCGCTGTGGATGATCTTCTCCAATTCCAGCCCTATCCTCTTCATGTGGGACGCTACCCAGGAGGTTTCCAGCCTCCCCTCTTCGGTGAGGTGTCTCTTACCGTCCTCTCCTCTATCCCCTGCCTTACCGTGCTGAACCAGATATATCCTCATGTCTTTTCCTCCTCTATACCGTCTATAAAAGATAAAAAATGAAGCTAATTCAGATGGAATCAAATGGGAGCTACTTTCTGTAGTCCTCTACAGCTATCTCCCTGGATATGAGCTTTTCCTGGATCTCTCTAAACCTCTTCTCATCCCCTATTACACCAAGCTCAAAGGGGGTCTCTGTAATTCTTACCCCTTCGTTTTCAAGGTTCTGCATCTCTATCCCTGCCTCGAAATCTCCACTTAGGATAGTATTTAACTCCCTCTCAGCTACCCTGTCCAGGGACTTTATCATGGAGGTTATTACCGTTCCTGGTTCAAAACCGTCCTGGTCTGTATCCACTCCGATAGCGTAGGTTCCCTTCTCCTTGGAAGCCTGGAATACTCCAAGTCCCGTTCCCCCGGCAGCGTGGTAGATAACCTCTACCCCCTGGGTTACGATCATGGAGGTGGCTATCTCATACCCCCTTGCAGGGTCGTTGAAGGGGTTTGGTCCCGGTGTGTAGCTGCTAACTACCTCTATCTCCGGGTTCACATATCTTGCTCCCACTGCAAACCCCTCTCCCATGGCATTAATCATAGGACTCTGGGCAGCTCCTACAAAGCCTACAGGTCTTCCCTCGGAAACCATAGCGGCAAGAGCCCCTACCAGGAAACTCCCCTGCTTCTCGTGAAATATAAGGGATCTCACATTGGGAAGATCCAGATTCATATCTATTCCCATAAACTTCTGTTTGGGATACTCCATTGCCACCTTCTTAAGGGAATCCTCCATAAGGAAGCCTATCCCCACAACTACATCAAAGCCGTTTTCCGCAAACTCCCTCAGGTAGGTTTCGTCCTCAGACGGGTTTGCAGGCTCTACCCTCTTAACTATAACTCCCTGTGCTTCCACAGCCTTTATTCCTTCATTGGTGGAATCGTTGAAGGAGTGGTCTCCCAGACCTCCCACGGAAAAAACAACTCCAACTCTTTTCTTATGCTCCGCTGTGTTCTCCCTCTTGCATGCAGCAAACAGGAGCAAACACACTAATAATACTACTATCTTCTTCAACTTCTCATCTCCTCTGATTTTATTTCCTGGAAGATTTTATCACTTTCCCGCCATTCATTCAAGGCCAGGGTGCATACTTACCCCTCCCCTCTTCCTCTGAGGAATGATCTGTAGGCCTCCTCTATCTCCTCCTCTAAAAGCTCATCCAGCTCCTGTCCCTTGTAGTTTTCCAGAAGCTCCTGAAACTCTCTGGAGCAGACAAACTCCTTCGCCTCGGGGACATAGATATTCTTGGTGACCACATCCACTATCATCCTTTTGAGTTTTACCTCTGGATCCATTAATCCAGCACTGGAGGCGCGGTTGAAGATGCCCCTTATAAACTTCCAGTCGATATATAGAAGCAGTATGAGAACGACTACCCCTGTAAGGAGAGCTCTCATTTAGAATCACCTCCTATAATTAATCTTCAACCCCATTCTCTAAAACCCTCTTTTTAGAGAGGGAGAGGTGAGGAGTAGGGGGATATGACAATTGCCCTAGCCTTGAGTTCCAGGTTTCTATTAAGATAGTTTAGGATAAAGGGTGGTCTGCCGCCTGAAGGTATGGAGGGATTACTTTGAAGAAAATGGATTTAAATATGGGTTACTGTGGTCTGGCCCTTGGGCTAACAGGAGCCTTTAATATACTCAAGTATCTGGGGAGGTTGGCCCCGTTCCTGGAGGGAGGACTTCTGGGGACGGCTCTTCTCCTCTTATGGTGTTTTGCTGTAGAGCTCTGGAAAAATCGAGGGAATATCCTGGAGTGGGGAGATAAAAACCTGAGCCTCCTTCCCACTTTCTTTATGGCCCTGGCCAATATCTCGGTCTACATGGAGATGAAAAGGGTATGGCTCCTCCTTGTGGGAATCCACCTCCTCTATGGGTTGTTTTTTTACAGAAGGATTTTATTCAGGGGAGCTCCCCTTGTGTCCTACTATATTCCCCTCGTTGGGATAGCTGTAAATATCCCTGCTGCTAAACTCCTTCAGTTGGACCTGCTGGGAAGGGTTCTTTTAGTCTATGGGGGAGCAGGCTACCTTGCAGTTACCTGGCGGATCCTCCTCCACTGGAGGGGGTTCAGGGAATCAAATCCCCTTCCCATCATGGCCATACTCTGTGCGCCCCTTGCTCTGTGGGTCCAGGGAGGGATGATATATCTGGAGGCCTCTGTGCTGATCAAGGGAGCTCTCCTCGTCAGTCTGCTAACCACCCTGGGTGTATACCTCCTTCTCCCTTTGATCTTTAGGGGAAGTTCGTCTAGTGCCTGGGCCCCCCTTACCTTTCCAACCTCTGCTGCTGCCCTTGCCCACCTCAAGGGAGGAATATTCCTGGGGAGCTCAGGATTGGTGGCTCTGGGGTATTGTGAAGTTGTCCTCTCCCTTGGGATACTTCTTCTGGCAGCTGGAGGGACTCTGGGAGCTATCCTGAAAAAGCAAGAATGTGAGGGGGAGGTTATTTAAGGGGTTCAGGTGTTTTTTCAAAATTAGCTTCAGGTGAGATCTTGTAGTTTTTTATGGATAGAACGAGTTTTTTTCGACAGAGGTGTCCATACTTAGTTCACTTGCAGGACAAATTTCAGATACAGAAAAAGGGTACAGAAACTCTACATTGCCCACCTATTTTCCTAGAAAGATAAAAGTGAGGAAAACCTTTGCTTTTTATAGGGGGATGTGATATAAT
>CAYSGC010000024.1:0-20070 GCA_964430145.1 uncultured Fusobacteriaceae bacterium
GGGCGATCATCTGCTTTATCATACCATCCTTCTGATCCAGGAACCACCATCCAGAGCCAAACTGAATCTTACCTGGGATTCCCCCCCCCTGGAAGCATCCCATCATAGTAGCAAGAACCTCGTTCTCCCTTGGGTTCAGGTTGTAGAGGACTGTCTTAGGAAGCTCATCTGTGTCATCTAGCGCGTCTAGAAGCTTAGCTAGATCCTCAGCAAAGACCCTGTCACCGATCGAATCAAAGCCAGTATCTGGTCCCAGCTCCCTGAACATTCTTGTGGAGTTGTTTCTTATTGTTCCCATGTGAAGCTGCATTACCCATCCAAGTCTGGAGTACTCTCTCCCCAGGAAAAGCATAACCTGCCCCTTATATATTTTAAGCTCCTCATGGGATATAGCCTCTCCATTGAGTCCCTTTTTGAAGATGGTTTCAGCCTCTTCTAGAGAACCAGCTGCGTACATGACAGGGTCAAGGGCGTGGTCTGAAACTCTGCATCCTACCTGGTGGAAGAATGCGATTCTCTCTCCGAGAGCCTCTAGAAGTGCAGCAAAGGTGGGGATCTCCCTACCAGTAACCTCTCCTAACTGTGCAATCCACTGAGCAAACCCCTCCTTCTCGATGTTGAATGACTTATCTGGTCTGAATGTAGGAAGAACCCTTACATCAAATGTAGTATCCTCCTTGAGAGCGATGTGGTGCTCAAGGGAATCGATAGGATCATCTGTAGTACAAAGAGCCTTTACATTTGATCTCTTTATCAGCTCTCTAGCTGTGAACTCATTAGTCGCAAGCATGGCATTTGTTTTCTCCCAGATCTCCTCGGCTGTTTCTGGAGAAAGAAGGGTATCGATACCAAAAAACCTCCTAAGCTCAAGGTGGGTCCAGTGGTATAGAGGGTTACCGATACAGTTAACGATAGTCTCAGCCCACTTCATAAACTTCTCCTTGTCGGGTCTGTCTCCGGTGATGTAGTCCTCGGTGACTCCATTGCTCCTCATAGCTCTCCACTTGTAGTGGTCTCCCCCCAGCCAGATCTCAGTGATGTTTCTGTAGGACTTGTTCCCTGCGATCTCAGCAGGGTTAAGGTGGCAGTGGTAGTCGAATATGGGCATATCCTTTGCAAAGTCATGGTATAGAGTCACTGCAGTATCGTTTATTAACAGAAAGTTATCGTCCATAAAGTTTTTCATTTAAAATTATCCCCCTTGATTTTTTACAGATTCAGCAGATTATTCCTGCTGAAAAAATTTAAGCAAAATAGCTATAATGTTACACCGGATTTAAATATAGCCAACTCTTTAAAGTTGTTTTTTTCATTGTTGGTAGCCTCGCCATTTGCAACCTTGACGATGTAGTCGATGAACTCCTCTAAAAGGTCGTGCATAGAGATATCCTCTGTAACCAGCTTTCCGGCGTTAAAGTCGATCCACCTCTTTTTCTTCTCTGCAAGCTCTGTGTTCGTAGAGATCTTTACAGTTGGAACAAATCCCCCATATGGGTTCCCCCTCCCGGTTGTAAAGAGAACCATGTGGCACCCTGCAGCAGCAAGGGCTGTAGTGGCTACAAGGTCGTTTCCTGGTGCACTTAGAAGGTTGAGTCCATTCCTTCTTAACACATCTCCATACTTAAGTACGTCTATCACCTTTGAACTACCGGATTTCTGCGTACATCCAAGGGACTTATCCTCCAGGGTAGTGATTCCGCCCTTCTTATTTCCCGGTGATGGATTCTCATAGATCTCCTGATCGTGCCTTATGAAGTACTCCTTGAAGTCGTTTATAAGGCTGACAGTTCTGTCAAAGACATCTCTGTCGATACACCTCTCCATAAGCAGGGTTTCAGCACCAAACATCTCTGGAACCTCTGTAAGAACTGTAGTTCCTCCATAGTGAACCATGTAGTCTGAGAACTCTCCCAGCATGGGGTTGGCTGTGATGCCAGAGAAACCGTCGGATCCTCCGCACTCAAGGCCAAACTTAAGCTCGGAAACAGATGCCTCCTCCCTCCTGTCTGCCTTCATCTTTTCATAGATCTCCTGGAGGATCTTCCTTCCCTCCTCGATCTCATCCTCTACCTCCTGGGAGATAAGGAACTTAACCCTTTCCCCGTCGATCTCACCAAGGGTCTCCCTGAACGGGTCGATCTGGTTGTTCTCACACCCAAGTCCTAATACAAGCACTCCCCCTGCATTTGGATGCTTTACAACGTCCTGAAGGATTACTTTAGTGTTCTCATGGTCATCCCCGAGCTGAGAACATCCATAGTCGTGTCTCAGTACATTTACCCCGTCGATCTCCAGATCGGGATTTTCCCTGAGGAACTCCTCCATGATAGTCTTGGCGATTCCGTTTACACACCCTACAGTGGGAACGATCCAGAGCTCATTTCTGATCCCCACGCCTCCATTTTTTCTTCTGTAGACATTTACCCTTCTCTCGGGAATATCCACCTTAAAATCCTGGAAGTTCTGGTGGTACTCATATGAGCTCAGATCCTTCAGGTTAGTCTTTGTATTGTGGGTGTGGATCCACTCTCCAGCCTTTACAGGTGAAGTGGTATGCCCGATGGGCATGCCATACTTTACAACATCGGTTCCAGCAGCCATATCCACAAGGGCTACCTTGTGCCCCCTTGCTACATCCTCTATGAGGACAAGGGTCTCTCCGTCGATCTCCAGAGAAAAACCTGCACCGAGGTCAGCAAGAGCAATGGCCACATTGTCATTTTTATGAATTCTTATAAATTTTTTCATTACAGCACCTCTTTGATAGCTTCCTTCATACCCACAGTGTCGATAAGCTCCAGATACTTAGCAGCCAGACCGATCATACCATCTACATCGTTAAGGTCGGTCTCCCAGTGATCCTCCATGCCAAGAACTTGAGATACAACCTTAGTGTAGTCTCCGTCAAACTCTCCCCAAACACTCTTGTACATCTCCAGGATGTGAGCGTCGTCCCTGGTCTCGATAACCTCTCCACATCTTTCTCCCTTGTAGAATCTCATCATTGAAGCAAGGGCAAATACCAATTTCTTTGGAAGCTTTCCAGTCTTCTCATTGAAGTTTAGAAGCTGTGGAAGGATTCTGGTTCTGTACTTAGACATGGAGTTTAGAGAGATAGACATCAGGAAGTGCTTCACATAGGGGTTCTTGAATCTGTTTACAACAGCCTCAGCAAAGTCCATAAGCTCTCCATTGTCCATATCCAGTGCCGGGATGATCTCCTCATGGATGGCTCCCTTGATGAATGAACCGATTACCTCGTCCTCAAGAGACTCTCTGACAGTGTCGATTCCGTAAAGGTATGACACTGGCACCATAGCAGTGTGGGCACCGTTTAGGATTCCGACCTTTCTCATCTTGTAGGGCTTAAGGTCATCCACAAGAAGGATGTTCAGGTCAAGTCCAGCAAGCTTAAGCTCTCTCTCAAGGACATCCCTAGGTCCCTGGATAACGAAGAGATAGAAGTATTCTCCAGTTGTCATGAAGTCATCTGTATATCCTAGCTCCATTTCAAGGTCGGTCTTCTCCTCTCTAGGATATCCAGTAACGATTCTGTCAACAAGGGTAGAGCACCAGATGTTAGCCTCCACAAGCCAGGCCTTGAACTCATCCTCAAGGTTCCACGTATCAGCGATCTTAAGCACGATCTTCTTCAGCTCCTCACCGTTGTAGTCGATAAGCTCACACGGAAGAAGGATAAATCCCTTGCCCTTGTCACCATTGAAGTGCTTGAACCTCTCGTGAAGAAGCCTTGTAAGCTTTCCTGGGAATGATCTCTGGGGAGCGTCCTCATACTTGTCCTCACCATCGTATACAATGCCAGCCTCGGTTGTGTTTGAGATGATAAATCTCATATCCGGGTTGTGAGCAAGAGCAAGGTACTCGTTAAACTCCTTGTAGATAGGGATCTCCCTTGTAACAGATGAGATCACTCTATAGTCTTTAACTACCTCGTTTTTCTCGTTGATACCTCTGATTATAGCTGTGTACAGCCCCTCCTGGGTATCCAGAAGTGGAAGGTAGTCTGAGTCTATTGGCCTGACCACAGCAATTCCAGCATCCAGGTCTGTTTTTTCATTTATAAGGTCTAGCTGCCAGTCAACAAAGCATCTCAGGAAGTTGCCTTCTCCAAACTGAATGACCCTTTCAGTGTATTTTTTGTATTGTGGAAAGTTTTTACGATTTAATTTCATAAGTCCCCCTTATTAAAGAATCACCTGTAATATGAGTCCACGCTCAAACAGATATATTTTAAATATATTTGAGATATATTTGTGTTTGAGGAAATTTTATTATAAACTGAAAAAAAAGTCAAAGGATATAACCTTAAAAATCTTTTTATGTTGAAAAGAAACTTAAACTTAGGTTATACTATGTGGTAAATTACCTGAGGAGGAAGCTATGAAGGAGTACAAAAACTTAAAGGAAAAAGCCTATTTTCTGATTAAAGAGATGATAGTCAATGGTCAATTTAAGCCTAATGAACACATAGAGGAAAAGGTTTTGGCAGGACTTATCAATATGAGTAAAACTCCCATAAGGGAAGCTATAAACACCTTAGAACAAGAGGGGTGGGTACAGATAGTCCCTAGAAAGGGGATATTTATTTCTGAAATAACTCTTAAAGATATTAAGGATATATTTCAAGTGAGGGAGAATATAGAGCCTCTGATACTGGAGATGTCCTTTGCAAATCTAGATGACAGGAGATTAATGGCGCTGAGAGAGGGGTTCATATCCAATGAGGAGCTTTCTCAAAAAAAATTAGATGAGATGGATCATGAACTTCATCAGTATATATTGGAAGCCTGTAATAACAGGCATATAATAAAGATGATGGAAAATGTATATGAGCACAATCAGAGACTCAGATTTCTTTTGGAAAAAACCACTGAAAGAAGGGAATCCACTTTAGAGGAGCACATAAAAATATTAGACGCTCTATTGGCTAAAGATCTAGAGAAAGCAAGGGAGGAAACTCTCAGGCATATTGTTAATTCTCAGCAGGACTTTCTAGCCAATATATCCAAATTAAATATATAAAATATAAGGGAACCTCCATATTAAATATGGAGGTTTTTTATTAAATTATTTTAAGTATACCAAAACCATGTGTTTTTATGTTTTAACTGTGAAAGTTACATATGAGTATATTTTTTCAGAGGTTAGATAAAATGGTGAAGGGAAGCCCACCTTAATAGGTAGTGGGTGCCATATATGAGGCCTTATCGCTAAAAAGAACCGGCTGATCTCTTTAAAGTTTTTTTAAGTTCATCTTCACACTGTCATCAACATTTATACCTAAAATAGTACTAATAATATCAAAAGCAGATTCTATAATTGAAAATAGATCTTGAATTATATTTTTGATTATAGTATACTTTCCTAAATTAAAAAAGTATACTCCAAGTATACCAAAACAAGGAGAGGCACATGAACTTTAAAAAATTAGACAGGTACGCAGAAAATTACTTGAGCAAGTATTCAGATTACAAGGAGTATTGGAACTATGAGGATGGATGCACCCTTATAGGTACAGAGCTGCTCTATAAGGCTACTGGAGACAATAAGTACTTTAACTTTATAAAGGAGTATATGGATAGAAGAGTAGGGGCTGAGGGGAAGATCGCCACCCTGAATATATCAGAGTTCAATATAGATGCTATCAACTCTGGAAGAGCACTATTTAATGTATATAAGGAAACTGGTGATGAGAGGTACAGAAGGGCAATAGAGGAGGTAATGTATCAGCTGGTTGTTCACCCGAGAACAAAGGAGGGGAACTTCTGGCACAAGGGGAGATATCCCTACCAGGTGTGGCTAGACGGACTTTACATGGCACAGCCCTTCTATGCTATGTACGCTAAGGAATTTGGAGGAGAAGAGAATTTAGATGATATACTTAATCAGTTTAAAAATGTCAAAAAGTATATGTACTCAGAGGAAAAGGGTCTCTACTATCATGGATATGATGAAACTAGGAGGATGAACTGGGCAGATGGGGAGACCGGTGCATCACCCAACTTCTGGGCAAGATCTATCGGATGGTATGCAATGGCTCTTGTAGACGTAATAGAGGTACTAGATGATACGACTCACCACAGAGCTGAGCTTGTGGAGCTGTTTGAGGAGACCATCGCAGGGGTAATGAGGTATCAGGATGAATCGGGACTATGGTACCAGGTAATGACTTATGAGGAGAGGGAAGGGAACTACCTTGAGACATCAGCTACCCTGATGTTTGCTTACTCGATCCTAAAGGGAGTCAGGCTTGGCGTTATCTCTGAATCTTACAGAGAGGCTGGAGTAAAGGCATTTAACGCTACAGTTGAGAGGTTTATGCCTGAGACAGATAGCGGCACAGCTCTTACTGGCATCTGTATCATGGCTGGGCTGAATGGAATAGTTCCATTTAACGGAGACAGAAACGGAAGCTATGAGTACTATATCTCCGAGGAGGTTGGGCAGGATGACCCTAAGGGAGTAGGACCTCTGTTTATGGCGTACAGCGAGATGGTATTACTGGGAAAAAATAGTTAAAAACAAAAGGAGTATGATGAGATGAATATAGATATATTAATTGTTGCGTTTTACTTTATGTTTCTTATAGCCATAGGATACTTCTTCCAGAAGTACGCAGCTAACTCTACAAGCGACTACTTTAGTGGTGGAGGGAAGATGCTGTGGTGGATGGTAGGAGCCACAGCATTCATGACTCAGTTTAGCGCCATGACCTTTACTGGAATGGCTGGAGACGCCTTTATAAGAGGTTGGGCTCCAACGGTAGTATTCTTCGCCAATGCTCTGGGATACCTTGCATGTTATCTATGGTTTGCACCCAAATCAAGGCAGCTTAGGATAATCACCCCTATGGAGGGAATGAAGATGAGATTTGGAAGAGCCAGTGAGCAGGCTTTTACGTGGGCTATCATGCTTCCCAATATAATCTCAGCAGGTGTGTGGCTGAATGCTCTTGCAATATTTGTAAGTGCGGTATTTGAGCTTCCAATCTCCCTTACGATCCTTGGAACGGGAATAGTTGTGCTGCTTATGTCTATAACCGGTGGAGCATGGGCCGTAATCGCCTCTGACTTCATGCAGATGGTGGTAATAATGGTGGTAACGATAGCGTGTGCTATAGCTGCCTCTTTAAAGGGGGGAGGCTTCACAAGAGTCCTTGAGCTGGGAATGGCTGAAAACGGTGTTATGGGACCAGGAATCAACTTCCCTACACTATTTGTAATATGGTTTGTCATGATCTTTGCTAAGCAGTTTTTCAGTGTAACAAGTCTTACAGGGGGAGCATACAGGTTCTTTACTGCCAAGGACAGTGAGAATGCAAGGAAGGGAGCACTTCTGGCATTCTGTCTGATGATAATAGGACCTATCGTATGGTTTCTTCCAGTATGGTTTATGTCGGCTTTCCATCCAGATACAGCCACATGGGGACTGGAGAGCCTTGGAAACTCAGTTAGAAATGGGGCATACCTTGCCTTTGTAAGGATGGAGATGCCTGCAGGTATGGCTGGACTGATGATGGCAGGAATCTTTGCTGCAACAATGTCATCTATGGACTCGGCTCTTAACAGAAATGCAGGAATAGTTGTAAGAAACTTCTATCAGCCTATCATCAACAAGGATGCAACTGAAAAGCAGATGATGTTTGTAAGTAAGTCTGTAACGGCTCTCTTTGGCGTTCTTATCATTGCAGTAGCGCTGCTGCTCAATGCATTCAATCACCTGAGCCTCTTTACGATAACTCTTCTTATTGGAGCGCTTCTGGATCTTCCTATACTTATCCCTGGGCTTTTGGGATACTTCGTAAAGAAAACTCCAGACTGGGCAGGATGGGGGACACTGCTTGTGGGACTTTGCGTATCTCTACTGGTAAGTAACGTGCTTACCCCAGATTTTGTAGAAGGAATGTTGGGTCTTGATGCACCTCTTACAGCTAGAGAACTGGGAGATCTTAAGGTTTCTGTAGGGCTTATAGCTCAGATAGTAATTACAGGAGGATTCTTTGTCTCTACACAGCTATTCTACAAAGGCTTTAAGAGTAGAGAGAGAGAGGCTGAACATACAGAGTTTTTCAGCAACCTTGCCACTCCAGTAGCGGCAACCCACTCAGATGAGGTGGAGATCGACAATACCCAGAGATCTATCCTAGGTAAGCTTATCTTTACCTTCGGAACAGGGATCATGCTTCTGGTATTTGTACCAAATCCAGTGTGGGGAAGAGTAACCTTCCTTCTTATTGGTTCTGCAGTAGCTATAATCGGATTTGCCCTGAATAGAGCCAGCCAGCCAAAGGTTCAGGAGACAGAGTCGGTAGCGGCTTAACATAATAAACCGTCTATCTTGATAGGCGGTTTTTATTTTTATTTTTCCCCAGATATTAGCAAACCCTTCCCTTGCCTGTTAAGTATATTTTAAGTATACAAAAAATCAGAGACTCTATGTCGAAAGATCCTATTAAATTATTGATTTAAAAAAGTTACCTTCGATCACTAAAATAGTTTTAAAGTTAAAAGGGATTGCAATTTCAAAATAAAATATGTACTATTGAAGACAAGGATACTTAAAGTATACCAAAATCATATAAAGTGTTTGCATACTCCTTGATATGGAGGTTAATCGTATCTCGAAAAAGGTTTGATGGATTAGCTACTTGTTTAAATGGCAAGTTCTATATAGATAAAATAAAACTTGGGGAGGAAAATGGAAATGAAAAAGGTTTTAATTGGGACACTTATCTTAGGGGCATTATCTACAGCAGCCTATGGAGCAAACGGGTATATAGAGGTAGGAACAGAGGTGGAGGATTTTACAAGTTCATATGAGCATAAAGATTTTGTGATGCCATATGTATCGGGAAAGATAAACCCCTTTGATGACTCACCGTTTTTTGTAGAGGGTAAGTTCTCCTATCAGCAGCATGACAACGATGCTGAAAAGGCTAAAAACAGAAGAAAGAGAACGGAGCTATATACAGGTTATGCATGGAAGTCTGGGGATTTTGCATTTACACCTAAGGTAGGATTTAGATACAACGACTATGCCAGCAGCAGCACAGGGAATTCTAGCAGAGAGAATACCCATGATTCTCAGATGGAGTACAGATTCTATCCTAATATGTCCTATAAGATAAACGATAACACATCGTGGTTCTTCTCAGGGTTTGTAGCTTCAGTTGATTCAAAGCTGAATGATACGAAGTCCAGAAGCGGGGACAGCACGAGAGAGACTGGGAAGGACTACTCGGACTACAAGCATGAGCTTGACTCTGGATTCCAGTACAGACTACCAAACGGAGACAGAATAACTGCTTCTATCTACAGTGAGTACTCCAGACAGGTTTACAACTCATCTACTGAAGAGTGGCAGCTGAGATTAAAGTACAGACATCAGCTTGAAAACGGAAAGACAACTGTGGAGCCTTTTGCAAGAATAGGACTGGACAGAGAGAATAGAAGTAAATCGGGAGGAGTGGACAGGGATACACTTAGGCACAGATTCGGATCTACTATTGACCATAAGATTACCAATACCTTCAGCGTAAGGGGAGAGATTTACTACCAGACTTCAAGGGTTGAAAACAGCAGCGGAGTAAGGGAATCCGATGAAAACAAGATGTTCTATAAGCTAGGATTCAGACAGGAGTTTTAGTAATCTGTGCAAAAGTACCTAAGCTTTCTTGAAATTCATAATATATGGGACAGTTTTTGACTGTCCCTTTTGGATTGAAGGACAAAGAATAGAGGAAATAAGGTCGTGGGTTTTAAAGGAAAATTTATTGAAAAAGGGAGAATTCAAGAATGGATACAAGAAAAAAGCTAAAATTATTTTTATGGGTATTAATGATTTTTGCTGTGGGAATAACGTCCTCTGCAGCAGAGAGGGTTATGGATATTAATAGTGACAGCAGCTGGAGGGGAAGTGCTTTTGGAGATATAGGGGGGCAAGCTGGAATAACTGCTGAGAACTTCAAGATAACTGAAAACGGGGATGAGAGTGTAACTCTAAAGGTTTCTAACAACAAGGGGAAGATAGCAGGAGGGTCCGACGGGATCCTGTACTACTATCAGGAGCTGAACCCAGAGGATAATTTTGAGCTTTCAGCAAGGTTAAATATAGAGTCATATTCATCTAACAGCCAGGTCTCCTTCGGACTCATGGTAAGAGATGAGGTATTGCTGAATAAGAGTGACAGTAAGATGAACGGAGATTATATTGCAGCAGGACCCCTTGGGCTTTCAAGGGAAGCAGAGTATACCTTTTTAAGAAGGGATGGAAGTCTTTCAAGGGAGGGAGTATTTACAGCTAACCCCATGCCAGGGAGTTCCTTAGAGGTCAAGATAAAAAAGGCCGGAGATACCTATGAGCTTACTGTGGGAAGTGAAGAACCTGTAGTTATAGACAACTTTGATTTTGCTGGAGAAAAGCTGTATGCAGGGCTTTATGCTGTAAGAAATACCTCTGTAACCTTTGAAGATATAAAGCTTGTGGTGGCAGAAAGGAAAGCGATGGAGCTGGAGTTGGTGTCTCCTGAAAGAAGAGAGTACCTTCCAGGACAGGGGATAGACCTTACTGGGATGGCTGTAACTGCTGTATACGATGATGGGAGCAGAGGGGAACTTTCAAGGGAGGAGTATATCATATCCGGATTTGACACTTCAGAGGTGGGTGAAACACAGATAATAGTAAACCACAATGGGGCAAGGAAAGCTGTAGGGGTAGAGGTAGTACCTCTTGCCATCACTAAGCTCAATGTAAATTTCTTCCCTGTAAAAACCCGGTACTTTATGGGGGATGCCTTTGATGCTCTGGGACTGGAGTTGGAAGCTGACTACAACAACGGATATATGTATAGGGATCTGGAAAGGGAGGACTACTCTATCTATATTGAAGATACTCTTGTGGATGAGGAAAATCCATTTATCTTTCATAGAAGCGGAAAGTATCAGGTTATTCTAGTACCTGCTGAAAACCCAGAAGCCAAAGCAGAGATTGCTGTAACAGTTAGTGATGCGGCACTTGAAAGGATAGATGTTGCTGTACTTCCTGAGACAACCCAGTACTTCCTGGGAGATGAACTGGACCTGGACGGGATGGTAGCCTATGCAGTGTACAGCGACGGTTCAAGAGTAAGGCTTGGGAGAGGAGACTACACAGTATCTGGGTTCTCATCCAAAAGAAGAGGAGATAAGAGGATAAGGGTGGCTCACAAGAATAAGGTGGGAGAGTTTACCGTAAATGTCAAGAGAAGAGAGAGTGAGGGGCTGGCTGTAACCAGGTACCCCAGAACAACATTTCCAACTGGAAGTGAGCTGACTTTAGAGGGAATGGTGGTAGAGGAGATTTTTGACAACGGAGATCTTGAGAGCGTTAGAGACCTTAATGTAGATACAAGCAGGGTGGAAATGGACACTCCAGGAGTATACGAGATCAGGGTCAGCGCCAAAGGTGGGAAGGATAAAGTATTAGATGTAACGGTAAGGGATGAAGCAGAGGTAGAGTGGAAGGAGATAGTATTTGGACAGTCTACCAACGGAGCAAGAAACTATATCAAGCAGGAAAGGGATCACATAGAGGTAACCGCTCTTGAGGGTGGGGGAAAGATCACTGGAGACCACGACGGAATCTCGTTCTACTATGTGGAACTTGATGCTTCGGAAAACTTTGTTCTCTCAGCTGATATCAAGGTGTCAGCCTATGCAAAGAATCCACATGATGGGCAGGAGTCCTTTGGAATAATGGCAAGGGATGCTATCGGAACAAACCTTGATTCATCTGTATTTGCTTCAAATATAGCTGCAGTTGGAGGATTCAGTGCAGGAACAAGAGACCCTAACGGAACCCAGATCATTGCAAGAACAGGGGTGGAGGCTCCTACTGGTGACGGAAGTATGGGAGTGCAGCGTGTAATGATGAGGGAGGAAAAACCTGATTCGTCCAATACACCATACAGACTGACTCTTGCCAAGACAAACAGCGGATTCACAGGAAGGATAGATGACGGAGAAGAGTTTATCATCTATGAGCCTGAGATCATGACTACCCAGATCGATAAGATGTATGTAGGATTTTTTGCAGCTCGTCTGGCTACCATCGAGGTGAACAACATCAACCTTCAGATATCTGTTGCTGCTACAGATGCACCTAGGGTAGAGAAACCTGTGGAGCCTGCAACACCAGCTCTTGAAGTAGAATCTCTTGCCAAGGTATCTGAGGATAACTACAAGCTCCTGGTAAGGTCTAGTGTAAAGGGAGCAGTTTCAGTAAAGATGGGGGAAGAGGTGATAGCTGAGGAGCTTCCAGTAACAGGAGGGGAGCTTCTAGAGGTTCCTGCTAATCTTGAGAGTGCAAATACAAGGTTTGCAGTAATTCTAATGCCAGATGACACAGAGGCGCTTACCTCCCTAGATACAGTGGTAGAAAATTTCTCTGTAGAGATGAGAAGCTATAGGGATGGGAAGGATATCTTTGTTTCACCAGAGGGAACAGAGAGGGGAGACGGTAGCAGAGAAAAGCCTTTAGATCTCGACACAGCTATCCACTTTGTTCAGCCAGGGCAGAAGATAGTTCTTTTGGACGGGGTATATATAAGGCGCCAAGGGCTTCAGATCCTCAAGTACAACGATGGCAGAGAGGGAGCTGTAAAGAGTCTTGTAGCTGATAAGGGAGCAAGACCTGTTATAGACTTTGACAGAATCGGGAGAGGAATGGAGCATAGCGGCAACTACTGGCATGTATATGGAATAGATTTTGCAAGATCAGCTGGAAACTACAAGGGATACACCCTTGGAGGAAGCCACAATATAATTGAGAGAACAAGATTCTATGAGAACGGGGATACTGGGTTTCAGATAAGCCGTACCGACTTTGGAGCTACTATAGAGGAGTGGCCGTCTTACAACTTAGTGCTAAACGCCGATTCCTTTAACAATGTGGATCCTTCGGAGAACAACGCCGACGGGTTTGCTGCTAAGCTTACAGCTGGAAGAGGAAATGTATTTGACGGGTGTATGGCATACAACAATATAGATGATGGATGGGACCTGTATACTAAGGTAGGAAGCGGGGCTATCGGCCCAGTTGTTATAAAAAACAGCGTGGCATTTAATAATGGTTATATTATGAACAATGAGCCTGGGGGAGGAGACGGAAACGGATTTAAGCTAGGGGGAGAGGGGGTACATGTATCTCACCTGATTCAAGACAGTATGGCTTTTGGAAATATAGCCAACGGATACTCAAGCAACAGTAACCCAGGGGTAATTGCAAAGAATAACGTAGCATTTAACAACCAGAGAAATGCTCTTTTTTCAACCTATACGGGGATAGAGGAGGATTTTCAAATAGAGGGGTTCATATCCTATCACCATGGCAATGAGCTAGAGGTAGAGAGGGATAATGTTCCTGAAAAAAATCACACTGAGACAAACTTCTTCTTTAATGGATCTAAGTTTAAGAATAATTCTGGAGAAGAAATTAACAAAAGGAACTTCAATAGCCTGGTGATACCTGAAATGATATTGAGAAAAGCAGATGGCAGTATAGATTTTCAATTTTTGAAATTTATTCCATAGGGAGCCTGAAATTTAGAGGCTTTGGATATGTTTAAAGGACATTGGAGTGCCCTGGAAGAACTGAGTGTAAGCTTAATAACTAAAACATTCATTAAAAATACAAAAAAATACTTGAATAAGACACGATAACTTGGTATATTTTAAGTATACAAAATAAGTATACGTAAAATATACCAAAAGGGAGGAGAAAGGTGATAACGGAGAAGGTTGAAAGATATATAAGAAGATACCTGGAAAAATATCAACCATATAAGAATAAGTGGAACTACGAGGATGGATGTATTCTTTCTGGGGCAGAATACCTCTATAAATCTACGGGAGATAGCTTCTACTATGATTTTATCTATAACTATCTGGACAAAACCGTAGACGAGGAGGGAAACCTCTATAATTATTCCTTAGAAGAGTTTAATATAGACAACATTAATTCTGGAAAGGTACTTTTTGATATTTATAGAGAGAGCCGTGAGGAAAGATTTAAGAAGGCAATAGGAAATATATATTATCAGCTAAAGGTACAGCCTAGAACATTGGAGGGAAATTTCTGGCATAAGGGAATCTATCCCTACCAGGTTTGGTTAGATGGGCTATATATGGCTCAGCCCTTCTATGTAAGGTATGAAACTGAATACAATAAGAAGGAGGGATATGCAGATATCTTTAAGCAGTTCTCCAATGTAAAAAGGAGGATGTATTCCTTGGAGGAGGGCCTATACTACCACGCCTATGATGAAACAAAGATTTTTGACTGGGCTGATAATACTACAGGGCTGTCTAAAAACTTCTGGGGAAGATCTATAGGTTGGTATGCAATGGCTCTCATAGATGTATTAGACGAGATGTCCGAGGAGATATTTGAATACCACAGGGAACTTCAGAAGATGTTCAAGGAGTTAATGGTAGGAGTGTTGAGATATCAGGATGAGGAAAGCGGTATGTGGTATCAGGTGATGGCGTGTGAAGAGAGGGAGGGGAACTACCTTGAAACCTCTGGAAGCAGTATGTTTGCCTATGCTCTATTAAAGGGAGTGAGACTGGGATATTTAGGCGAGGAGTTTAAAGAAGCCGGGACTAAAGCATTTGAAGGGATGGTGAAAAGGTTTCTTGTGGAAAAGGAAAGTACTTTGAGCCTTGAAAACATATGTCACATGGCAGGTCTAAATGGTATTGGAAACAATAAAAAGAATAGAGATGGAAGTTATGAGTATTACCTGTCGGAACCAGTAGTTTCAGATGATGCTAAGGGTGTTGGGCCGTTTATTATGGCTTACTCTGAGTACCTTGTGAAGTAAAAAAAATAAAATCAGACAGCAGGAAAGACACTATAAAGGGGGGAAAAATGAAAAAATCAGCTATAGCACTAGGACTATTAGGATTAACATTATTAACAGGATGCGGATCTAAAAACGATGCAGGAAGCGGTAATGGAGAAACAACAATAAGGTTTCAGTGGTGGGGAGGGGACTCTAGACATAGAGCGACTCTAGATGCCATTAAGCTATTTGAGGAAAAGAATCCAGGAATCAAGGTTAAAGCAGAGTATGCAGGGTGGGGAGGATACAACGATAAGCTGACTACTCAGGTCGTTGGAAACTCAGCACCAGACGTAATGCAGGTAAACTGGAATATGCTTTATGCTCTTAGAGGAGGAAACTTCTACGATCTAAATGATCTAGATATCGACCTTAGCAACTACCCAGCTGAGATAATCGAGGGAGTAACAATAGACGGAAGAGTAGTGGCAGTGCCATATGGAATTACTGGAAAGGTATTCTATTACAATGAAACAACCTATGAGAAGGCAGGCCTTTCAGTGCCGACATCATTTGCAGACATGATAGCAGCAGCTCCCGTATTCAAGGAAAAGCTCGGAAATGATTACTACCCATTCGATACAGATCAGTATGGGGCGTTCCTGATTGCTCTTTATCAGCTGGAGCAGAAGACTGGAAAAGCATTCATAGAGAACAATGAAGTAGCCTATACAGAGGATGATATTACAGAAGCCCTGGAGTACTATTCTATGCTTGTAGATAAAGGGGTAATACCATCACTGCCTACAAGAGCAGCAGCAGGAAATATACCTCTGGATCAGCATCCAGACTGGATCGCAGGAAAGTTTGCAGGTACATATGAGTGGGATAGTGCAGCAGCTAAGTGGGAAGGTTCTCTTGCTGAGGGGCAGGAGCTTGTAGTGGGAGAGATGCCATATGATATGGGAACAACTCCTTCTGCTTTTAACAAGATCTCTATGACATTTGCTGTGGATAATAAGACAAAGCACCCTGATGAGTCGGCTAAACTTATTGAGTTCCTAGTGAGCGATCCAGAGGCAGTGGAGATCCTGGGGATGTCAAGGGGACTACCGGCTAATGCTAAGGCACAAGAGGTTCTAAAGGGAGCAGGAGAGCTTGGAGGACTTAACTATCTGGGTAATGTAAAGGTAATGGAAAATCTAGGAAAGGGAATCCACTATCACTTTGAGCATGGTCAGCTGCAGCAGATTTACAGAGACACTATTGAGGAACTAGGAAATGGTGTAATCAATGAGAGGCAAGCAGCTAAGAAGATTATAGAGGGTGTAAACAGCTTCCTAGCATCTAATAAATAATGCTTGAGTAACTTAAATCTTAGGAGGAAAAATGAAGAAATTTCTGTCAAAAAATAAAGGCCTGCTATTTATAGCCCCTTGGCTGATAGGCCTGATTTTATTTAAAATAATACCGTTTGGTGCTTCCTTTGTACTTAGTTTTACAGATTATAATCTGCTTGATGCACCGAACTTTATAGGGATAGGTAACTACAGAGCAGCCTTAAATGATCCTGATTTCAGGCTGGCATTTGCTAACACAATAAAGTATGTGTTCCTGACAGTACCTATGAAACTGGCATTTGCATTGTTTATAGCCCACATCCTTAACTTTAAGCTTAAAGGAGTAGGTTTTTTCAGAACAGCTTACTACATCCCTTCAATCCTTGGAGGAAGTGTGGCAATAGCAATACTGTGGAGATTCCTCTTTGCTTATAATGGACTAATTAATATGATCGGTGGATTTATAGGACTTCCAGGTGTAAACTGGCTGGGAGATCCTAAGATCGCCCTCTTTACCATAAGTCTTCTGAGAGTATGGCAGTTTGGATCGGCAATGGTAATCTTTCTGGCAGCTCTTAAGAATATTCCACAGGAATTATATGAGGCAGCTGAGATCGACGGAGCACCAAAGTGGAGGCAGTTTTTCAATATCACTCTGCCGATGATTACTCCAGTGGTATTCTTCAACTTTATAATGCAGCTTGTACAGGCATTCCAGGAGTTTAACGGCCCATATATCATTACAGGTGGAGGACCGCTAAAGTCAACAACCCTGCTGCCACTTCTTATCTATAACAATGCATTCAGTTACTTTAATATGGGGTATGCTAGTGCAATATCTTGGTTTCTATTCTTTGTTATTATGGTATTTACTGCAATAACATTCAGAAGCCAGAAGTACTGGGTATACTACTCAGACGAATAAATTAAATTGAATTTAAGGAGTTTAATATGAGCGCTAATTATGCAACAGAAAATATTAAGATTAACGAAGAGGAAGATCTTGGCTTAAAGATGGCAAAGAAGAGGCAGGCGAAGACCAATATAAATGCCACCTTAAGATATACAATGCTGATCACAGTAGGTATTATCATGCTCTATCCTCTGCTATGGCTTCTTGGAGCATCATTTAAGACAAATGCTGAAATATTTACTTCCATAGGTATTATTCCAG
Organism: uncultured Fusobacteriaceae bacterium; assembly: GCA_964430145.1. GTDB lineage: Bacteria > Fusobacteriota > Fusobacteriia > Fusobacteriales > Fusobacteriaceae > Propionigenium. The sequence continues at coordinate 17,357 of CAYSGC010000024.1, forward strand.
GGAGTATAGACTTTGCCTCCTACAGAGAGGGGTGGAAGACGAGTACAGAATACACATTTACCAGGTATTTCTTCAATACTTTCCTGATTGTAATTCCAAAGGTTATTGTAACAGTTATCTCCTGCACACTGACAGCTTACGGTTTTGCAAGGTTTAAGTTTCCAGGAAAGAAGATACTTTTCGCTGTTCTAATAGGAACACTTCTTCTTCCCCAGGTAGTACTTAGAATACCTCAGTTTCTTATCTTCAGAAACCTGGGATGGCTAAATACCTATTATCCTTTAATCGCTCCTGCAGCTTTAGCGGTAGATACCTTCTTTGTATTTATGCTGATACAATTTATCAGAAGTATCCCTAAGGAGCTGGAAGAGGCGGCGGAGATCGACGGGTGCAATCCCCTTCAAACACTGTTATATGTAATAGTCCCTGTACTGAAGCCTGCTCTAGTATCTGTAGCACTGTTCCAGTTTATGTGGACGATGAATGACTTTATGGGGCCGCTTATCTACATCTCAAGTGTTGACAAGTATCCTATTTCACTGGCACTTAAGATGTCTATGGATGCATCTTCAGCAGTTCAGTGGAATCAAATAATAGCCATGTCGGTAGTAAGTCTGGCACCATCATTGATTCTGTTCTTCTCTTGTCAGAAGTACTTTATCGACGGAATCACAGCTGGTGGAGTAAAGGGTTAATTTATTTAATATCATCTAGAGGGCTTCCTATAAAGAAGTCCTCTAATTTTATAGACAGGAAGAGATTATGACGACGGACAACAAAAGAAGCACAATACTGGAGGGGAACCTGACCATGGCACTGGCAGGACTGACCCTCCCCATATTTATAAGCGACCTTATACAGAGGGGGTATGCCATAGTGGATCTCTTCTTTCTGGGAAAGCTGGGAGCTATTCCCCTGGCTTCTATTACATATCTGGAGCCTCTTCAGACAGGGATAATAGCCATTGCAGGAGGAATGTGTATGGCAGCCACCTCTATAATAGCAAGGAGTGTAGGGGGAGGACGGTATCACAGAGCCAGGATGAACCTGGGGAATCTCCTTATGATAAGCTTTGTATTCTCCCTCATGATAGGCCTTATGGGGATGTTCTTTACCAGGAATATACTGGAACTAATTAAAACAAGGGAGGAGATATTTGAAGCCTGTTACAGCTATCTGAGACTGATTCTTATGGGGGCTCCCTTTACATTTTTGAATATGCTCTATGTGGCTGTGAGGCAGGCTGAGGGGGACACAAAAAAGCCCCTTATCCTTTCAGGTTTTTCCCTGGGTTTAAATGCCCTTTTAAATCCTATTTTTATATTTCATATGAATCTAGGGATAACAGGAGCAGCTATAACAACGGTTCTTTCAAGAGCTTTCCTTGGAGGTTATATAGTTTACGATCTCCTTACCTCTAAAAAGAGACTTAAGCTTGAGAGGGCACACTTTAGAGTGAAGAGAAGTATAGTGAGAACAATAGTAAGCATAGCAAGTCCGGCTACCATGAGCCGGGTAGTGTATTCAGTTGGAAAGATGATACTCTACACCTATTGTATAAAGTATGGAGCAGTGGCCATGGCAGTTTTTGGAAGCGGAATAATGATACAGGATTCGGTATTTCTGATAATAAGGAGTATAGGGGCAGCCAACATAGTGGTGGCTGGACAAAACCTCGGAAACAAAAACTATGGGAGGGTAAGGGATGGTCTGAAGAGATCAGCTCTTGCTGCACTTATTTTAGGAGTAACAGGGGTGACCCTCCTCATAATCTTCCCACGGGAGATAGGGGGACTGGTCATCAAGGAAGTAGAGATACTGGAAAGAATAACCTTCTTCTTCAGAACCACAAGCTATACCCATATTCTTTTTGGTTTATGCGGTATATATGAAGGGTTCTTTATAGCCTCTGGAGACTCTAAGTATATAATGAAGATGAATATGCTTAAGTTCTGGATACTGAGGATAGGCCTGCTTCTTATACTGGATACCCTTACCAATCTGGGAGAGTATTCAGTATGGATAGCCCTGTCCCTGTCCAACTCGACTATCCTGCCTCTATATATCCATAAGTATAGAAAAATCATGAGAGATATAGCAGGGAAAGACATCTTTGAAAGAAAGGATTCAGAGAGGGCTGGACTGGAATTTAACTAGAGAAAATATATTTGGAAAGGAAGTATGAGATAATATGAAAAATATATCTATATCAAAGAGAACGGCAACTTTTGAGTTGATAAATGAATCGGCATTCTACACCAAGGGAAGCTATGAGATAATATTAAAGGGAAAAAGGATTGCCCAAGGGGAGAAAAATGTATTTACTCTCAACAACCTGGAGCCGGGTACCCATTATACCCTTGAAGTAGTGGGAGAGGGCTTCCATGAGAAGGCCGACTTCACTACTGAAAAGGAGAACCTGAGACTTGATGTAAGAAAGTTTGGAGCGGCAGGAGACGGAGTAAGGGACGATACCCTTGCTATTCAGACAGCTATACTGGCTACTCCAGATGGTGACACAGTGTATATTCCTGCAGGAATATACATGGTAACAAGCCTGTTCCTTAAGAGTCACATCACAGTGGAGCTTGCAAAGGGAGCAGTAATAAAGGGGATAGAGGACAGATCTAAGTACCCTGTGCTTCCAGGCTTTGTAGAGACTACAGACGGAAGGGATGAGTACTACCTGGGATCGTGGGAGGGTAACCCCCTTG
>CAYSGC010000025.1:0-12886 GCA_964430145.1 uncultured Fusobacteriaceae bacterium
ATACAGTTCACGAGATGGCAAAGGACGAGGCAAGACACGGAAGAGCATTCCTAGGCCTACTAGAGAGATACTTCCAGAAGTAATCAATTAAGCAAACTAAATAGTCATTATAATATAGATGGGAGTCGTTAGACTCCCCTCTTTTATTTTGTGTGAGCAACTTCCTAAGTGCCCTAGTAATTTTAAATAAAGAATCCATCAATAGCTTGAAGACTTTTTTTGATATGCTTTAAGCTAAGAAAAGAGTTTAGATGTTGATATTTAAGTTTACTTTTGATATATTGTAAGTTGAACCAAGTTCCAATATATGGTGATTTATGTATTTATTTATGGTACTTAGAGATTCAATGTTCTAAAAAAACTTATGTTAAAGTTACAACCTAAAAGATGAACACAGATACTTAAAAAATATTTGAAATTATGGGTAATTTACGCCAATTGACGTAAATCATAGCATTGAAATATGTTATTTTATATAGGTGCTAAAAGGAACATTTGTAATCCTGTATTCACTTTAGGCTAACTGGATTAATTTTATAGAATACAGGAAAAAAGCTTAAAATTGGTATATAGGTATTTGAATGAAATAAATAAATGAATGAAAGGGGTAAGTATCTATGAAGAGAGTGGGAACAATATCACTGATGTTTTTACTCACCTTTACCCTGCTCTTTCCTAAGGAGCAGCTGAAGGTAGGAGTGATCTACGAAAATCAAAGTTATGTAGACTACATGGGTGAAGTTTTAAAGGATGAACTCAAAAGGAATTTTGAGGGCAGTGACTATGAGGTTGAGGTTCTGAAGGCAACTCTTGTTGGAACAAAGAGTGAGTTTGACTCTGAATTATCTTCCATGGAAGCGGATAAGGATATAGACGCAATAGTAACTATGGGGGTTATGGTTTCCGAACTGACTCTTTTAGAGGCAGAAGGATACGATAAACTGGTAGTTGCTCCATTTGGGGTTGGACAACCAGAGCGTGATAGAAAAAATTTAAGCTATATTACTGAAGTTACAGATATCCCCGGAGATATCAAGTTTATGGAGGAACTCAAGGAGGTAAAGAGGGTAAGTTTTGTAGTGCCTGAATTCTACGATGAGGGATACCTCAAGACTCAGACGGACAGGATACTGAATCAGGTAGAGGATGCAGGGTACCAGGTGGATATCATACTTGTAGGAGATGATATAGAGAAGATTAGTCAGCAGCTGGACAATACAGATGCCATCTATGTATTTGAGATGACATATAAGAATGTAGACGAGATACTGGCTCTAGCTAAGGAGAAGAAGGTAATGAGCTTCTCAAGAGTTTCAGGGAGAGACGGTTCCGAAAAGGTACTTATGGGTTATGACAATACCCCAGAGGTTCAGAGAAGAGTAAGAGCCGGAGTGGTGAGCATGAGAAGAAGGATGGAGGGAGATGATCCAGCCGAGATAGTAACGGACCTGGGGAAATCTGATAAATCCATCGACTTTAATATGGCTTTAGCAAGAGAGATAGGAGTCTTCCCAAGTCTTGTATTCGCTCAAAAGGTTAACTTTATTAACCTGAGAGAAAGGGGAGGAAAAGCCCTTGGATTTAAAGAGGGAGTAAATATGGCCCTCAATGAAAACACGGATCTAAAATCCAGAAGAGAAAATATCACAACTGATGAGTACAACGTAAAGTCGGCTAAATCAGACAGAAGACCTAATATAGGTGCCTTTGCAGAGTATCAGAGACTGGATAAGGACTCAGCAGAATCTCCTGTAACACCGGCTGAAAGCTCGGTAAGGGGAGGGGTATCCCTTAACTACCTAATCTTTGATGACAATGTCAACGCCAATGTTACCATCAGAGAGTATCAAAGAATCGCTACTGAGGAGAGGTACAGACAGGAGGGGTTAGATACTGTTCAGAGCTTCTCACAGGCTTACCTCACTATACTGGAGCTAAATGCCAGACTAGAGGTAGAGAGATACAACTATGAGCTTATGAAGGAATATCTACAGATAGCAAGAACAAAGTTTGAGGTTGGAGCTGCAGGACCTGAGGATATATACAGATTCCAGAGTGAGATCGCAGACGCTCTTACGAATATAGCTGAGGTAGAGGGTCAGATAAGAATAGCCGAAGCAGACCTGAACAGGGTACTGAATCAGCCAATGGCCCTGAGATACACCTTAGAAGAGGTAAATACCCAGAGTAACGCTTTTAGAGAGATAACGGAGATCCTAAGGGAGAGCGGACAGAGGGTAGACGGACTAAGACAGTTCTTCATAGAGGAAGGAATAGCCAATGCTCCAGAGCTAAGACAGCTGGAAGCTAGGATTTCAGGTAAGGAAAGGGAGCTGAAGGCAGCTGAGAGGGAGCGTTATATGCCTAAGTTAAACGCCTTTGGTGAGTGGTCGGATGACCTGAAGGATGACTGGGGAGAGGGATCTAGTGATACCTCCAGTAAAGACAGATGGAATATCGGAGCAAGGGTAGAACTGCCTCTATATAAGGGTGGAGATATCGAGTACAGCAAGCAGAGGGTAAGAAGTGAGCTAAGATCTCTAGAGTACGAGAAGACAAGTCTAGAGACTGAGGTAGGTAAGCAGGTTTCATCGGCCTTTGCCCAGGTAGTAAAGGACTATATTAAAACAGCTACAACAAAGGATGCAGCAGATGCAGCAAGTAAGAACCTTGAGCTAGTGGGAGACTTCTATGCTAAGGGAACTATTTCCATCTCAGATCTTTTGGACGCAAGAACAAACTCAATTTCAGCTGACCAGGTAGAAATAGCTGCCAGATACAGCTACCTGCAATCTCTAATAAACCTAGAGAGAAGTACGGGTGAGTACCTTGTGATGATGGATGATCTCACTAAGGGAGCGAAGCTGGAAAGATTGAAGAGCTATTTAAAATCAGAGAGTGGGAGGTAACAACATGAAAAAGAATATAGTGGTACTAATGATGGCTGCAGCTCTCCTGGGATGTGGAAGGAAGGAAGAGGTTGTAGAGGAGCCAACTCTTAGGCCTGTAAAGTATGTAGTGATCGAAAAGACCGAATCGGATATAGCCAGGGAGTTTTCCGGTACGATAAAGGCAGAAACAGAATCCAGACTGAGTTTCAGAGTTCCTGGAACTATTGAAAGAAAGTTTGTAAGTCTTGGAGAGGAGGTCAGAAGGGGAGAGGTACTGGCAGAGGTAGACAAGATAGACTACGAGGTAAAGTATCAGGCTTCTATAGCTAACCTTGAGAAGACAAAGGCAAGCCTTGTAAGGGCTCAGGCAGACTTTGAGAGATATCAGAAGCTTTACTTCAATGACAATGTATCCAAGGCTGAGTATGACAGTGCATTAGCACAGTTTAAATCCACTAAGGCACAGGTGGAAGCAGCAGAGAAGCAGGTGGAGTACGACAGACTTCAGCTGAGCTACACTAAGCTAGTAGCACCGGCTAACGGAACGATTGCTGAGGAGCTAAGTGAGGAAAATGAAACAATTTCAGCTGGAACACCAGTATTTATGCTAAGTCTTGAGGGAGACCTTGAGGTGGAGTTCTTTGTACCAGAGTCACTCATCGGTCAGATAAGAGCCGGTGAGGAGATAATAGTTACAGCTGATGCCGCTAGGAAAGAGGAGATCAGAGGAGAGATAACTAAGGTAGGTACAGTATCTACCGGATTTGGTAGAACCTTCCCAGTAAAGGCTAAGCTTATGGAGCCGTCTAAAGATATAAAGTCAGGTATGACAGCTCAGGTAAAGCTTAACTTTAAGTTTGCTGATGAAGATGTAATAATACTACCACTGCAGAGCGTGGTAACGGACAGTATGGGGAATACCTATGTTTATAAGTTGGAAGATGTAAGCGGAAATGAAGGAACAGTAAAGAGAGTAGACGTTAAAACAGGGAAGGTGACAAACAGAGGAATCGAAATTACTGAAGGACTTGAAAGTGGAGAACTAGTAGTTACAGCAGGAATGAGCAAGATCACTGAGGGTCAAAAGGTAGAGGTTCCGCCTAAGGGGGTTAGATAGTTATGAAACTGACAGAGATATCCATAAAAAACCACATGACTACCATAATCCTTTATGTACTAGTGGTAGTAGGTGGATACCTAGCCTATACAGGAATGGAGAAGGCAGAGGACCCAGGATTTACAATCAAGACGGCAACAATTACGACCTACTGGCCGGGGGCTACAGCAGAGCAGATGGAGAGGCTGGTAAGTGATAAGATAGCGGAGACCCTTCAGGAGATGGAGGAGATAGACTATATAGAAGCTAAGAACAGAGACGGGATCTCTACAGTATACTTTAATGCTGAGGCCATATACTGGGGGGATGAGCTACGTCCAATCTGGGAAAAGCTGAGGAAGAAGGTATATATAGAGGCGGCTCCCAAGCTTCCAGAGGATGTAATCGGGCCATTTGTAAACGATGAATTTGGTGATGTTTACGGTACTGTAGTAGCAGTTACCGGAGAGGATTATTCATACACGGAACTATACAATGAAGCCAACAAGCTAAGAGAAGTGCTTCTTATGAGAGTTCCGCAGATAGGAAAAATACAGGTTTACGGGGTACAGGATGAAAGAATATTCATCGAGTACAACAATGCAAAGTTAGCAGAGATGAAGATAAGTGTTAAGGATATCGCAGACGCACTATCTTCCAGAAACATTATAATTCCAGGAGGAAATATCCTGGACAGAACGGACAGGATGACTGTGCTTCCTACAGGAAACTTCACTTCTGTGGATGAGATAGGTCAGACCGTAATAAATATTCCTGGTCAAGATGATGTGGTGTATCTAAAGGACATAGCTACAGTTAAGAAGGGATATATCGATCCAGCTACCTACAAGGCTCAGTTTAACGGAAAGCCTTCTATAATGCTTGCCATCTCCCTGAAAGCAGGAGAGGACAACATTAAGCTTGGAAGAAATGTAAAGGAGCTTCTGGGAATGTATCAGGACAAGGCTCCCCACGGACTTGACTACAACATTGTAGCATTCCAGCCGGATATTGTAGAGAACAAGGTACTGTCATTTGTAAGCAACCTGGCTCAGGCGATCTTTACAGTACTAGCTGTAATGTTTATATTCCTAGGGCTCAGAACGGGACTTATCGTGGCATCGTTGGTACCTACAGCAATAGCCATTGCCCTTATAATGCTTCCTAAGATGGGATACGGGCTAAACCAGATGACTCTGGCTGGTCTTATTATAGCTCTGGGTATGCTGGTGGACAATGCCATTGTAATGTCTGAAAGTATAATGGTGGCCATGGAATCTGGTAAGAGCAGGATGGAAGCATGTCTGGATTCAGCAGCTGCCCTAAAGATACCGCTACTTATATCCTCGCTGACTACCATGGCAGCATTTGCTCCTATAATGATGGTAGAGGAGACGATGGGTGAGTATGTAGGACCACTATCTATAGTAGTAATAATAACACTCTTTGCTTCATGGCTTGTAGCCATGACCCTGGTACCTATGCTATGCCACAGATATCTGAAGGTAGAGCAGCAGGAGGAGAACTTTGAAACAAAGGGTTATAAGATGTACAGAGGACTACTGATAAAGCTTCTAAGATTTAAGAAGCTTGGACTTATAGGGGTTGCTGGTATGCTTATAGTTGGGATAGGATTATTTGGTCTGACTAAGAAGCAGTTCATGCCAGATTCCGATAAACCAATTATGTATACGATAATGAGGCTTCCCATCGGAACTTCAATTGAGAGAACTGAAGCTGTGGTAGATGACCTGAATGCCTATATAGAGGAGAAGTATAAGGTATCGGATGAGCTTCTTCCTACAGGAATAATAGATACCCTTCTTACTGGAGGAACTACCAAGAAGTATGAGGAGGAGGGAATCATCTCCTGGGGAGCCTTCATAGGAGGGGGAGCACCAAAGTATACTCTGATCTACAGTCCAGAAGCTCCAGCACCAGAGTATGCATATATGCTGTACAATGTTACAAACTATAAGCTCATTCCAGAGATAACAGCAGATATAGATGCTTATCTGGAAGACAGGTATCCTGACCTTGAGGCCTTCTCAAACATCCTGAGTACAGGTAACTCAGCTGAGAAGAATATAGAGTACAGGATTACAGGAACCAACCTGGAAGAGTTAAGAGTTCATGTGGAAGAGGTAAAGGCTAAGCTGGCTACAGTACCAGGAGCAGCCAATATAAGTGATAACTGGAACCAGGAAGTAAGAAGAGTAGTGGTAGATGTAGACCAAGATAGGGTAAGGCAGGCAGGGCTAACAAGTGAAGAGGTAGCTGTATCGCTTCAGTCTATCCTTACAGGTGTACAGGCAACTACCTTTAGAAATCCAATGGCACCACCTATTAACAGTCTTGTGCCAGTGACACTGAGAACAACTTCTGAGTTCAGAGACGATGTAACAGCTCTTGAAACTACAAGGATATTCTCAGCTCGTACTGGGGAAACGGTACCTCTTAAGCAGATAGCTAATATCAGGCTTGAGTGGGCTCCAGGGTTTATCTATACAAGGGACAGAGTATTTACTATGAATGTAAGTGCTACCCTTAAGGATGGCGCTACTTCAACTGAGATAGATGCAGCAATGGTACCTTGGCTGGATGAGAAGATAGCTGAGTGGGGACCTGAGTTTAAGTGGGAGCTAGGTGGAGAGAATGAGAGCTCCAACGACAACTCACAAGCTCTAGGATCTAAGCTTCCAATTGCAGGACTTCTCATAGTACTTCTTCTGGTAGCACAGTTTAACTCCATAAAGAAACCGATAGTTATACTTTCCAGTATTCCTCTTGGAATAATCGGGGTATCTGTGGGACTTCTTATATCTGGAGAAAAGTTTGGATTTATGCCACTGGTAGCACTGGTATCTCTTGCAGGGGTGGTAATAAACAACGCCATCGTGCTTCTGGATAGTATAGATGTCCAGTTAACTGACTTTGGAAGAACTCCACAGGCAGCTGTAATAGAGGCCTGTCAGAGGAGAATGAGACCAATACTTCTGACAACAATAACTACCCTTTGTGGTCTGTTACCTCTATGGTTCTTTGGAGGAACTCTATTTGCACCTCTTGCAGTAGCACTGATCTTTGGACTGATCTTCGGAACAACACTTACTCTTGGAGTAGTGCCACTGTTCTATGCAGTTCTATTTAAGGTCAGCTTCAAGGAATATGAGTATGTTCCGGCAACGGAAACTGATAACAGATAAAAAGATGGGAGGCGCCCCTAGAGGTGTCTCCCTTTATCTTTAAGGAGAGTTTAAAGTTTGGATGAAGCTCAGGTAAAATTAAATTTATAGTTGTCATAGTCCCTTGAAAAACCACCTTTAATGTGTTAATAAAATATAGAAAGATGAGGGGAGTGAGGCGGATGAATGTATATTTAGCATCTCTATTAGGGATGGCAGCAGTAGTGTTCTTGATGGTTGTAGCAGTGAAGATAGCGGACAGATATAAGAGGGAAGCTCCGACAAAGGGAGTGGGAGAAAACAGAAGGAAGAGAAGGCATGGTAGGTAGAACCCTACAAGTTTTTAGAGATAAAACCTCTAAACTTCTTTTATTTAAAGGTTTTTAATAGAAAAACCGAACAAAATAAAATAAAAATTGTTGTATATATTTTTTACTCTAGAGGGGTTATAATTTTCTTGTAATAGGTTGTTGAAACAAGGGTGTAGAGTAGAAGTATGGCAGTGAATTTCAGAGGGAAGTTTAGAGGCGGGGTAGTATAGAAGAGAAAGGAACCTTCTTTTGAGAGGGTTCTTTTTTGTTGCTTTTTACAGGATGTGCTATAATACACAAAATCTTAGACTGCCGGAGGAAATATGAAAAAGATAAGAGTAACGGTACCTGAAGATATATGGCGGCTTATGAAAAATGATATAGATGAGTTTGGGATAAACAACAATAAGCTGTGCAACTATATATTGGATAAACTGAAGTACAACAAGGAGATAAATGTAGAGAAGGACCTGGAGATACAGGGGAGACCCCTGAAGAAGATCGTTCAGTTTGATCTCAACGTGGCAAATAAGGAGATCTACTACGATATCCTGAGGGAAAATAAGGTAGAGATAGAGGCGGAGTATTTCAGAGAGCTCTTTGAGATATACTGCTCCAAGTTTAAATACCTGAGGGAACTCTTTGTTTTCGAGGACAAGGTAAGAGCTATAATGGAAGCCATAAAGAATAAGAGAAAGATCAAGCTGAAGTATCTGGGAAAGGTATCCACTGTGGATCCCTACTTTATAAAGAGAGAGGAGCAGGGGGATGAGAACTACCTCTTCTGCTACGATGAAAAGACGGGGGAGTATCACAACTACAAGCTGAAGGAGCTCATAGTAGTTTCTTCTTTGGATGAGAAGATAAGGGGAAAGGATAAGAAGTATGTGGAGCATGTGAGGAAGAACTTTGATCCCTTCCTAGGGAACGGGAACTTCGTAAAGGTGAGGTTTACCCCAAATGGAGAGATTCTGTATAAGAGTCTTACCAACTACAGACCTAAGCTCATCAAGAAGGAGGGGGATCTATTCACCTTTGAGACCTCCAATGAGAATGCCAAACTCTACTTCAGGCAGTTTTTAAAGGATGCGGTGATAGTGGAACCAGAAGGTCTCAGGGAGGAGATAAAGGCTGATTTTCTGGAGGCCTACAGGAGCTACTAAAGTTTTAGGATAATTCTTTTTTAATTTTTTGATCTGTGATACAATTTGAAGGGGTAGTAGAAAGAACTACCTCCAGATTGAAAAAAGGTAAAAATGGGTGATATTTTGAGTCTGATTATCTTAAGGAAGGCTACCGAGTCTGATATAGCTGATATATATAAGTACCTGCACAGGGACTTTATAAAAAAATATTCACAGAACGGAGAAAAAGCCGAGTGGGAGAGCCACAGAAGGTGGTATAAGTTTCTCATAAACTCCGACAGCTACCTTCTCTATATTATAGAGGATGAGAACGGAAGGTTCCTGGGGCAGCTGAAGTTTGAGCTGGAGGGAGAGACCTCTATAGTGAGTATCTATCTCCTGAAGGAGATAAGGGGCAAGGGGCTTGGAAGGGTAATAATAGATATGGGGCTTGAGGAGCTTCTTCATGAGAGTGATGAGGTGGATGTGGTCCTGGCATATATACTGGAGGAGAACGATGCTTCCCTTAACCTATTCAAAGCCTGCGGGTTTATCTATGAGAGAGATGAAGAGTATGGAGGCTTAGATCACCACCTCTATATAAAGAGGGTAAGAGGTTGAGAAAGAAATTAAAGTGTGATATACTTTTGGAAATATTATTATAGAAGATTATTGAAGATAGAAGAGGTAAAAAAATGAAAAAGAACTTCACTTTAGGGAACAGATATTATTACTATTATCTATAGAAGGTTTGTAGAAGTACAGACCTATTTTGTATTTAGTAGATAAGGATCTGTACTATGAGAGTGAAGTTTTAAGATAAAGGTCTCATAGGGTGTTCCTATGGGACTTTTTTTATTGAAAAACACCGATAGTTATGATTGTGTTTTGTGAGTACGTCAGAGGACTGAAAGGGATTCTGAGTTCAATTAATTAAAGATTGTAATTTAATATAACGACTTTAAGGAAAGTCAATTTATTTGGAGGGAAAAGATGGAGAACACTGAAAGAAATCCACAGATTGAAGCAGAAGTAAAGAGACAATTGGAAGCATTTACAAGGGGAGTAGAGGATCTAGTATCTGAAAAGGAGCTGGAGAAGAAGATAAGAAAGTCTCTAGAGACTGGAAAGCCTCTAACTGTCAAGTTAGGAATCGACCCTACTGGATCGGACCTTCACATTGGGCACGCAGTACCCCTAAGAAAGCTGAAGCAGTTCCAGGAGATGGGACACCAGGTAAAATTCCTTATCGGAACTTTTACAGCTAGAATCGGAGATCCTACTGGAAAGACTGAAACAAGAAAGATGCTGTCAGCGGAGGATATCGCTAAGAATATCGAAACTTACCTAGACCAGGTTAAGCTAATCCTAGATATGGAGAAGACAGATGTTGTATACAACCACGAGTGGTTAGAGAGTCTAGGGCTTGAGGATGTACTTAAGCTTCTTTCTCAGTTTACAGTTCAGCAGATGATCCAGAGAAAGGACTTCTCAGACAGAATAAAGGCAGATAAGCCAGTATCTCTAATTGAGTTTATGTACCCTATCCTTCAGGGGTATGACTCGGTGGCAATCGAGGCAGATGTAGAGCTTGGAGCTACTGAGCAGAAGTTCAACCTACTAAGAGGAAGAGACCTTCAGAAGAACGCAGGACAGGAGCAGCAGATATGTCTTATGATGCCTATTCTAGTTGGACTAGACGGTGTGGAGAAGATGTCAAAGTCTCTAAATAACTACATAGGTATTACAGAGGCTCCAAATGATATGTTTGGAAAGGTAATGTCTATCTCAGATGAGCTAATGTGGAACTACTATGAGGTAGCTACGGATGTACCTATGGATGAGATAAAGGCTCTTAAGGAGGGTGTAGAAAACGGAAGCATTCACCCAATGGACTGTAAGAAGAGACTTGGATCTGAGATTGTAGCTATCTACCACAACGAGGAGGAGGGAGCAAAGGCCAGAGAGTGGTTTGAAAATGTCTTCTCCAAGAAAAATATGGATGTAGATCTTCCAGAGGCTAAGATAGAAGCTGAGGAGATGGGAGTAATCGACCTTCTAGTAAAGGAGCTTGGATTCTTCAAGGGAACATCTGATGCAAGAAGACTTATCCAGCAGGGTGGTTTCAAGGTAAATGATGAGCCAGTTAAGGATGTAAAGGCTATGGTTAAGATAGAGGACGGAATGATCGTAAGAGCAGGAAAGAAGAAGATAGTTAAGATAGTTAAGTAGGTAGGAGCCCCCATTAGGGGGCTTTTTTCTTTTAGAATTATTTCAGGAAATTGATTTTAAATGGGGAGGTTCAAGGGTATACTTGGTAATAAATTATCTGGGAGGGGAGCATGAAAATATTTATAAGTGCAGATATAGAGGGGAGCATAGGGGTTCTTGACGGATCTGAATGCAGGCATGGGAATGAGGAGTATGAGAAAGCAAGGAGATATATGACCGAGGAGGTGGCTGCAGCAAGCAGAGGAGCTTATAGTGCAGGAGCTAAGGAGATCCTTATAAAGGATGCCCACGGAACGGGAAGGAATATAATAATAGATGATCTTCCAGAAGGAGTAGAGGTTATAAGGGGATGGAGCGGACATCCATTTACTATGCTACAGGAGCTGGACGCTACCTTTAACGGAGTGATATTTACTGGATATCACAGCGGAGCAGGGATAGGAGGAAACCCGCTGGCCCACACAATTAGTGGTGGAGTTGTTCAAGAGATAAGGATAAATGGAGAAAAGGCATCGGAATATCTTATAAATAGCTATACAGCCAGCTATGTAGGAGCACCTGTTATCTATGTATGCGGAGATAAGAAGCTCATAGAGGAGGTAGAGGGACATAAACTTGGAGTAAAAACCCTGGCTGTGAAGGAGGGAAGTGGAGGATCGGTAAGAGGGGTAACTCCTAAAAAAGGTATCGGCTTAATAGAGGAGGGAGTGGCTCAGGCTGTAAGAGAGATTAAGAATATAAGAAAGCTGGAGCTTCCTAAGGAATTTAAGCTGGAGCTCATATTTAAGAGTGAGGCTCAGGCAGTGAGGGGAGGTTTTTATCCAGGAATGAGGAGGAATGGGGCCTATGAAGTAGAGGGAACCTTTATCGATTACTTTGATCTTCTGAGGGCGTTGATGTTTTTAATAAAGGGATAATTTTATAACAGAGTTAATAACCTTTATAAATTAGAAAAGGACCCTTGAATAAGGATCCTTTTTTAATTAACCAACCTCTACTATTGCCACCCTTCTACTCTTCACTAAACCTGCTGCAAGGGATGCAGCCAGTGTTGGGATAAGCCATGCAAAGCCCTCTGAAGCCAGGGGCAGAAGATTGAAGTGAGCTGTCACTAAAGATGAGATATTGAAGTCAGCAATAACTTCCAGGACACTGAAGAGGAGCCCTGTAGCTACACCTGTTCTATAGATTCTAGTATTTTCCACCTTAAAGATATTCAGAACTATAAGGAGGATAGTTACCGGATAGAGGATTGTAAGTACCGGAACAGCAATATCCACCATAAATCCAATTCCTGTAGCTCCAAGGACACTTGAGATAGCGCAGGTTCCGATGGTGATAGTTCTATAGGAAAACTTGGTTTTCTCTGCAAAGAAGTTGGATACGGTAGCTACCAGGGCTATGGAGGTTGTGAGGCATGCCACTGTTACGCACATCCCTAGAGCCATTACCCCTAAGGATCCCAGGGAGGTCTCTGCAAAATACATAACAAGCTCAGCCTTTCCAAGGTTTAATCCGTTTCCGTTGGCCATGGCACCTAAATATAGAAGGCCGCCATAAACTAGCGCCATACCTATTCCCGCTATGATACCGGCTTTGACGATCATAGAGCTCTGCTCCCTGCTATCTGTATAACCATTTCCCCTGAGGCTCTCTGCAATAACTGTACCAAATATAACGGAAGCTATGGCATCCATAGTCTGGTAACCTCCAAAGAAACCATAGGAGAAGGAGTTTTGAGGTGTGATACTCTTTCCAGGAACTCCAAAGCCTGAAAGGATCCCCTTTACTATAATCAGTGCAAGTATGACAAGGATGATAGGGGTCATATACTTTCCGATATTATTCAGAAGCTGAGAGGGCTTTATTACCAGGATATAAACAACTATAAAGTAGCAGACTGAAGCAACTAGGGGGCCAATATCCCCAAAGTTTGGAGCTATTCCCATCTCATAGGCGGTAGCTGCTGTTCTGGGAATGGCCAGCATGGGACCCAGTGCAAGGATCATAAGGGAAAAGTAGAGGGTGTTAAACCTTTCAGAGACCT
>CAYSGC010000025.1:12986-19866 GCA_964430145.1 uncultured Fusobacteriaceae bacterium
CCCAGTGCAAGGATCATAAGGGAAAAGTAGAGGGTGTTAAACCTTTCAGAGACCTTATCTGCAAAGTTGTGGATACTTCCTGCTCTGCTGAAGGCCATAAGCCCCCCTACAGGAAGACAGATTCCCGTAAGAAAAAATCCAGCTGAAGACATGAGCCACTCCCTACCGGTGACAAGACCTATTCCTGCTGGAAATATAAGGTTTCCAGCTCCAAAAAACATGGCAAATATTGCCAGGCCAAATATAAATACATCATTCTTATTTCTCATAGTAAACTCCTCTGTGTTGTGGTGCTTAATTTTTGTGACGATTGTATAATTTTATCACACAAACAGGAGAGAGTCTATACCTTTGTGTGTTTTTTCAGTATTCAATTCCTTTGAGTGCGGAAAGTAAGTATAAAATGTCAATTGTTACTAATATAATAAACCGTTTATATCTTTTGTAGAAAAGATATGAAATTAATAGCTTTAAAAAGAATAGCTATTTCAAGAAAGTTTGGATTTTTAGCGTCAGCAGGTTGAGGTGAAGGATAAGGACCCAAGGGATAAAAAAAAGCTGCCCGTAGGCAGCTAATCTCTTAATTACATAGACTGACTTGCAGAGAGAAGAGATGGTACGATCTGCTTCTTTCTAGAAAGAACTCCGTCAAGCCAAGCTGAGTTATTTTCTAACTTTACTTCAAAGGCCTGCTCTACAAGCTTTGAAGAATCACCAAGAACAAGAACCTGAGAACCTGAGTTGATGATGTCTGTGATAACAAGGATGAATACATCCAGTGCATTTTCCATAAGCTTCTGATCCATAACCTTTTCCAGCTCAACCTGCTTACTTAGCATTCCAGCAACATCAACGGTATTAACCTGAGAGATGGTAACATTTAAATCAGCCATATTAAATGTCTTGCTGTCCATGTCTATGATCTCCATAGGAGTCTTGTCTCCAAGGGAAGTTCCAGCTATAAGCATCTCCATCCCGTACTTCTTAGGATCTACCCCTGCAATCTCACAAAGCTCTGTGGCTGCTTTGATATCCAGCTCGGTACAAGTAGGAGACTTAAAGATAAGGGTGTCTGAAAGGATGGCACTTGCCATAAGCCCAGCTATATGCTTTGGCGGTACAATTCCCGCTTCCTTGAAGAGCTTGTATACGATGGTACAGCAGCACCCTACAGTTTCAGCTCTTATGATAAGAGGCTCATTTGTCTCGAAGTTACCGAACTTGTGGTGGTCTACAACCTCTAGAACCTTGGCGTCCTTAATCCCATCCACTGACTGGTGGTGCTCATTGTGGTCCATAAGGATAACTTCTTTTCTAGTGAAGTTGATAAGGTTTTTAGATCTTATGGTTCCAAAGAGTTTACCATCCTTACCAACAACTGGGAAGTTACTCTGGTTAGCTTCCTTCATCAGATCCTTAACCTCACCGATAAAGTCCTCCTCTTTAAAGTGGTAGAACTTCTTCTTTGGGATGATAGATGAAACTGAGATAGACTGAGTGATCAGCTTAAGAGTTTTAAATAGGTTGCTCTTAACCTTGATGATGGCACAGTCTCTTCCCTGTCTCGGGCTGATGTAGTCCTCGTCCTTAGCGCAGACAATGATAAGTTTTGCCCCTGCGTAGATAGCCTTGTCGATTCCGTCGAAGAGAGTAGTTGTAACAACGATATCCCCCTCTTTAACTGAATCCATCTCTGATGCAGCTTTAAGTCTACCCTGGATAACCCCGCTAGGGTACTCTCCACTTACGATCTCTCCCTTTAGAAGCTCCAGGATATTCTCATATGTAGATGAATACTTAGTGAAGAGATCCTTGTAGTCCAGCTCAAGGTAAGCATTGGCAATATCTGAAACATGAAGCATTCCCATAAGCTTCTTTTCCTCATTTATTACAGGAAGACTTGAGAAGTTCTCTCTAGTCATTGTTTCAAGAGCTGTTTTCAGGGAATCAGTAACATTGATAGCCTCAGTTTCTACCTGGGTAAGGTCTCCGATCTGAGGTCTAACTGTATCGATAAACTCAGGTTTTTTTACTCCGAAATATTTTAAAACGAATTCCGTTTCCTTGCTTAGATCACCCAGTCTCACTGGAGTAGATTTTACTCCCTGCTTATTTTTTAGATAAGAGTATGAGATAGATGAACATATGGAATCTGTATCTGGATTTTTATGTCCAAAAATTAGAACCGAATCCATAAATTGTACCTCCTTTAATCATAAATCACTTAGTATTTTAACATTATTTCCTAGTAAGGACAAGGGAAAACAGTTATAATGTACTAAAAAATTATTTTGAAGATATAAAAGTTTTCGTATGTTCTATTTGCGAAGGTGTACATAAGTTGAATGAAGGAATCTGTGGTAAAATAAAAAACTTTCTTGTTTGTTTTTTCATAAAAAAATATAATAGTTAGGGAAGGGTAACCTGAAGGTGAACACTTGGAAAAAAGTCAAGATAGGATCAAATGTAATAGATAAAAATTATCAGGAAGAGAGCAGATAAGCGGAGGAAGATAGATGGATATAGAAAAGAAGATGAATGAACTCTATGAAAAGATAGAGAAGTACAGTTACTACTACTACACGAGAAATGAAAGCCTTATATCGGATGTGGAGTTTGATAAACTTCTGGCTGAACTGGAGAGACTGGAGGAGGAGAATCCCCACCTAAAGAGGAAGGAAAGCCTGACATCCAAGGTAGGCTCAAGCCTTAAGGACAGCAAGTTTACCAAGGTAAAGCATAAAAACCCCATGCTGAGTCTTTCAAATACCTACAGCACAAAGGACCTGGAGGACTTTGACGGAAGGGTAAGGAGGATCCTGGGAAGGGATAGGAAAGTGGATTATGCTCTGGAGCTGAAGCTAGACGGGGTATCTATAAGTGTCCACTATGAAAAGGGAAAGCTTACAAGAGCAGTTACCAGAGGAGACGGAGCTGTGGGAGAGGATGTAACGGAAAATATCATGCAGATCGCCTCTATCCCCCACTACCTGAAGGAAGAGGTAAGTATGGAGGTAAGGGGGGAGATAGTCCTTCCCCTGGATGAGTTTAAAAGGCTCAATGAGGCAAGGGGCCAGGCCGGTGAGGAGGTCTTTGCAAATCCCAGAAACGCAGCAAGCGGAACCCTTAAGCAGCTGGACGCATCGGTAGTTAAGGAGAGAAACCTGGACTGCTACTTCTTCTTCCTGGTAGACGGCGGAAGCTACGGTATAGAAAAACACAATGAGAGCCTGGAATACCTGGAAAGTCTGGGTGTAAAGACCACAGGAGTATGCGAGGTATGCAGCAGCATCGATGAACTGGAGGAGAGGATAGCTCACTGGCAGGAGAAAAAGGAAGAGCTGGGCTATGAAACAGATGGAATGGTTATTAAGGTAAATGATGCAGGACTTTGGGAGGAGCTGGGAGCTACAACTAAGAGTCCAAGATGGGCTATAGCCTATAAGTTTCCTGCAAAGCAGGTGACCACAAAGCTTACTGGGGTGACCTGGCAGGTGGGAAGAACCGGGAAGGTAACTCCTGTAGCAGAGCTGGAGGAAGTAGAGGTTTCAGGGAGCAGGGTAAAGAGAGCCAGCCTGCACAACTACGATGAGATTCTGAGAAAGGATATCAGGGTAGGAGACAGGGTATTTATAGAGAAGGCTGCAGAGATAATTCCTCAGGTTGTAAAGGTAGTTAAGGAGGTAAGGGACGGCAGTGAGGTTGAGATAGAGCTCCCTACAAACTGTCCAGTATGTAATGCTCTCCTAGACAATGTGGAGAAGAGTGTGGACTATGTAGATGCAATAACCTTCCTCGGAATAGAGAAGGTAGGAGAGAAGAAGGCAAAGCTCCTAGCTGAAACCAGCGGAAGTATAGAAAGACTTATGGAGATGGATTTAGAGGAGCTGGAATCCATAAAAACCATAGGAAAGAGGCTTGCCAAGTCTATCTATGAGTACTTAAGGGATGAAGAAAATGTAGAACTTATAAAGACTCTGAAGGAGAGGGGGGTAAGCTTCAGTTTTGACACCGACGGAGCGAGGAAGATAGATAAGAGGGAGTTTGCAGTAGATCCCAAGCTCCTTGCCTTTGTGTCCAAGGATGATGTGGTGGATATAAGGTGTATCAACGATGACTGCCCATCCAAGCTTCAGACAAAGATAGAGTACTTTGTATCGAGAGATGCCATGAATATAGACGGACTGGGGACCAAGATAGTGGAGAAGTTCATAGAGCTGGGGAAGATAAGGGACGTATCGGATATCTATAGACTTCATGAATACAGAGCTGAGCTAGAGCAGATAGACAAGATGGGGGAGAAGTCCATCGAAAACCTTCTGAACTCCATAGAGGAGAGCAAGAAGAGGGACTACACTAAAACCCTCTATGCCCTTGGAATACCCCATGTAGGGAAGTTCCTTGCCAAGCTTCTGGCTACGGAAAGTCAGAGTCTGGAAAACCTGAAAAAGATGACTAAGGATGAGCTCCTCAAGATAGATGGAGTGGGAGCTAAGGTAGCTGAAAGTGTTTACAGCTACCTGAGAAATGAAGCCCATCTTGAGATGCTTGACAGGCTGGAAAACTACGGAATCAACTATGAGATGGAAGCGCCAGGTGAGGAGGGGTCAGAGAGGAGCAGGTTTGCAGGGAAGAACTTCCTCTTCACAGGAAAGCTACAGCACTTTGGAAGAAGTGAGATAAAGGAGGTCATAGAGGACCTAGGGGGGATTAACCTCTCGGGAGTAACCAAGAAGCTGGACTACTTAATAGTGGGAGAGAAGGCGGGAAGTAAGCTGAAGAAAGCCCAGGAGCTGGGAACGGTGGAGATCCTCACGGAGGAGGAGTTCCTGAAACTCGTCAAGGGTGGAGATGCAGAGGCCAGTCAAGAAAAGCAGGGGGAGAAGGCAGAGGAGAAGCCGGTGGCAGAGAGGAAGACGGAGAAGCTGGAGAACAAAAAGTTGTTTTAGGGGTAACTTTTTACCCGCCTCCCCAGTCTAAAAAACTGTGTGCAAAAAAAGTAAGGAAGTTCTAAAAATAACCTAAAACACTGAGCTTACATTGACGTTGAGGGGTCTTTGTGGTAACATAGAAAATGTTAGAATAGACTATTTTTAGAAAGAGGTAAAACACTTATGATAGGGTCGTTATTAAAGAAGGTTTTTGGTACCAAAAATGACAGAGAAATTAAGAGAATTGAAAAGATAGTAGCTGAAATTAACAAGCTAGAGCTTGACTATGAAGCGCTGTCCGATGAGCAGCTGAAGGGAAAGACAGTTGAGTTTAGAGAGAGACTTGCTAAGGGAGAAACTCTAGACGATATCCTAGTAGAAGCTTTTGCTACAGTAAGAGAAGCATCTAAGAGAACTCTTGGAATGAGACACTACGATGTACAGATGATAGGTGGAGTGGTACTTCACGAGGGTAAGATCACAGAGATGAAGACTGGAGAGGGTAAGACCCTTGTGGCAACTCTTCCAATGTATCTAAATGCCCTTACTGGAGAGGGAGCGCACCTGATCACAGTAAACGACTACCTGGCAAAAAGAGACAGGGACCTTATGGGAAGGGTATATGAGTTCCTGGGGCTTACATCTGGGGTACTGTTAAACGGTATGCCAAATGAAAAGAGAAAGGCAGCCTATGAGTGCGATATAACTTATGGTACAAACTCGGAGTTTGGTTTCGACTATCTGAGAGACAATATGGTAAACAAGCTAGAGGACAAGGTGCAGAGAGGGCACCACTTCTGTATCGTGGATGAGGTGGACTCCATCCTAGTAGATGAGGCCAGAACACCGCTTATCATCTCAGGTGCCGCAGAGGATACAGCAAAGTGGTACAAGATATTCTTCCAGGTATCTCAGATGCTTGTAAGAAGTGTTAAGACAGAGGGAATTAGGGATATTAAGAAGAAGAAGGAGATGAATATTCCAGATGAGGACTGGGGAGACTACGAGGTAGATGAGAAGTCCAACAACCTTTCCCTTACTGAGAAGGGTGTAAAGAGGGTAGAGGAGATCATGAAGATAGATAACCTTTACTCACCTGAAAATGTAGAGCTTACTCACTACATGAACCAGGCTCTAAAAGCAAAGGAACTGTTTAAGAGGGACAGGGATTACCTGGTAAGAGACGGTCAGGTAATAATCATAGATGAGTTTACTGGAAGAGCCATGGAGGGAAGAAGATACTCCGACGGTCTGCACCAGGCTATAGAGGCCAAGGAAGGACTAAACATAGCCGGGGAAAACCAGACTCTTGCATCGATAACCCTTCAGAACTACTTTAGAATGTATGAAAAACTATCTGGAATGACTGGTACAGCAGAAACTGAAGCTGAGGAGTTTATGCACACATATGCTCTGGAGGTAGTGGTTGTACCTACCCACAAACCAATTCAGAGAGTGGATATGCCAGACCTTGTATATAAAACTGAGTCTGAGAAGACTACAGCCATCCTGGATAAGATAGAGGAGCTCTATAAGAACGGTCAGCCTGTTCTTGTGGGAACGATTTCCATTGCAAGCTCGGAGCTTCTATCCTCTCACCTGGCTAAGAGAGGGGTGCCGCACGAGGTACTGAACGCCAAGTTCCACGCAAAGGAAGCTGAGATCGTAGCTCAGGCTGGAAGATACAAGGCAGTAACCATTGCAACAAACATGGCAGGTAGAGGAACGGATATCATGTTAGGGGGTAACCCTGAATCCATGGCAGTGAAGGAAACTGGGGAAACCTTCGGAGAGACCTTTGCAGAAGCCCTTGCTAAGTACAAGGTGCAGTGTCAGGAGGAGAAGCAGAAGGTACTGGCTGCAGGAGGACTGTTTATCCTGGGAACTGAAAGACACGAATCCAGAAGAATAGACAACCAGCTTAGAGGAAGATCGGGAAGACAGGGAGA
>CAYSGC010000026.1:0-19673 GCA_964430145.1 uncultured Fusobacteriaceae bacterium
CCGACTATACAATCTTTTCCAAGTCATTCTATACCTACTACTCCAAGTGGCGTGTCCCCTCACTTCCACCTATCGATGGGAAGACCGAATGCAAGATAAAATGGATGGATGACACCTTCAATGAAGATTCAGGTAAGTGGGCTTTCTACGAACTTTTGAGGGAATCCCATCTATCAAATGAAAGACAGGTTCCCACCTTTGATGTAGCGTGGCTTCATACAAGGGGAACCGTTTGGGCTTTTCTGCCTCCAGGGGCTTATAATTCAAATATTAACTGGGCCCTATATTAAACGAAAAAAGAGCAGTGGAAGGATTGATCCCACTGCTCTTTTTTTAGCTCCCCCACCTAAGTATGTCACAACTATTCTATAGAATAGTTCCTAACTATATCAGATTAATTTTTTCCTCTAAAGCTTTTCTCTTTAAATCGCTCTTCTGAACTCTTTATTTAGAACTTCAGTTGGGCTAACCTATTTTAATAAAACACCTCTATTCATATCTGATTCGAAGATTAAACTCTTGTTTTTTATAAAAAACAGCAAAATGACTTATTAACAACATATTTCTATGGTTTAATAGTCAACATATCAATACAGGAGGTATCCAAATGGAAATCGCTTTAAGTCTTTATAAGGTCATAAATAAATATAAGGAGCTCTTAAGCAGTCTAGAGGGGGAGAGGCTGTCATTTAATGAAGCTATCATTCTATACGCAGTCTCTATTGGCATAACTGAAAAGAAAGAGATCGTATCATTTCTGGAAAAGGACAGGTCTCAGGTACACAGAATTCTCAAACAGATGATAGCCGATGGAATACTTTTAAAGTCTTCAAACACCTTTAACATGACCCATAAGGGATATAATATATATAAGAAGATAGAGTTTATAAACAACTCCCTTTACTCGGCTAAGGAGTATGGGGAGCTCAAAACCCTTAAGAGAAATCTTATCTCCTTTGATAGTGCTATCTCCTCTATGATCTAACTCTTTACCACTTATTGAAGATATCTAAGAAATCTGTGAAACCCAATGAAAGGTTTTATCCATGATAAAAATGCTGTACAATAAAGTCCAGCATTTTTTATTAATCTTTTTTTGCAATAACCTTCTGGAATCTATGCCAATCTTCCGTGTTTTTCATAGGAGGTAATCCTCTCTACCCTATTATTCTCTCCCAGAAGCACAACCTTTGGACTGTGCTCCTTTACTTCCTCCTCCTCTAATTCGCAGTAAGCCATTATTATTACCCTGTCCCCTGGCTGAACCATCCTTGCTGCTGCCCCATTGAGACACACTATTCCTTCATCCTCTCCGGCTATTACATAGGTCTCAAACCTGGCCCCATTATCTATATCCACTATGTGAACCAGTTCATATTCTACAATGCCAGAAGCTTCCATAAGCCTTCTATCAAGTGTAATGCTTCCCACATAGTGTAGTTCCGCCTGGGTTACAGTGGCTCTGTGTATCTTCCCCTTTAACATCTTTAATCTCATCTATCTACCCCACTAATATATTGTCTATTAATCTTACCTTGCCTATAAATACCGCTGCTGCTGCTACTCCTTGAGATTCTATTTTATCCAGTCTCTGAAGTGTATCTCTGTCCACCACTTCAAAGTAATCCACCCTTGCCTGGGGAACCTTCTCTATACTCTCTGTAGCCCATCCTATGAGTTTATAGGTATCTCTCTCCCCTGCTGCAACTCTCTCCCTGAACTCTTTCAATGTTCTGCTGAGAACAAGAGCTTTTTCTCTTTCATCAGCTGAGAGCCTGGCATTCCTGGAGCTCAGAGCCAGTCCATCTTCGTCCCTTACAATTGGACACCCTATAATCTCCACAGGCATATTCAGGTCGGTCACCATCCTCCTAATTATGGCAAGCTGCTGGTAGTCCTTCTCACCAAAGTAGGCTCTGGTTGGCCCTACAATATTAAAGAGTTTGTTTACTATGGTACATACTCCCCTGAAGTGTCCCGGTCTTGTAGCTCCACACAGCTCTCTGTCAAGCTCCTCTACTTCCAACACTGTATTAAAGCCCTCTGGATAGATCTCTGAAGCATCTGGAAGAAAGACCAGGTCCCCCCCTATCCTTTCCACTATCTTCAGATCCTCCTGGGTTTTAACTGGATAGTTTTCCAGATCCTCTACCCTGTCAAATTGAGCAGGATTTACAAAGATAGTTACCACTACCCTGTCGTTTTCCTCTACTGCTTTTTTTATAAGGCTTTCATGACCCAGGTGGAGATAACCCATAGTGGGTACGAGCCCCACACTCAGACCCTCCTTCCTCCAGAGCTCCACTACCTTTCTGACATCTCTTATCCTCTCTGCAACCTTCATTTCACTCCTCCTAGTATAGTTTCTCCAGCACATCATCCTTTATCTTAAAAGTATGCTCCTCTCCAGGGAAGCTACCCTCTCTGACCTCTCTTATATAGGTGTTAAAGCCTTCTCTCATAACACTTCCTGCATCTGCAAAGGTCTTTACAAACTTGGGTTTAAAATCCCCATACATATTCAGCATATCCTGGTAAACCAGTATCTGCCCGCTGCAAACACCTCCAGAGCCTATACCTATAGTTGGAATGGCTACACTTCTTTCAACCAGTTCAGCCAGCTTCTCTGGAATACACTCTAAGACTATAGCAAAGGCTCCTGCTTCCTCCAAAGCCTTGGCATCCTCTATTATCTTTCTGGCAGCTTCCTCGCTCTTTCCCTGAACCTTGAATCCCCCCATCATATTCAGAGACTGGGGAGTGAGCCCCAGGTGTCCCATTACAGGTATTTGAGCCTCTACTATGGCTTTCACCTTATGGATTATCTCCCTTCCCCCCTCCAGCTTCACAGAGTGGGCCCCTGTTTCCTTGATGATCCTGCCTGCATTGGCAACAGCTTCCTCCAGGGTATTGTGGTATGACATAAATGGCATATCAATAACTACTAAAGTATCCTTTACCCCTCTCATCACTGCTTTTCCATGGTGGATCATATCCTCTACTGTGACAGCCAGTGTAGAATCATATCCCAGAGTCACCATTCCAAGGGAGTCCCCTACTAAGATCCCATTTATCTCCGTTTCATCTATAATCTTAGCCATGGTGTAGTCATATGCCGTTACCATAGAGAGCTTTATCCCCTCTGCCTTGTCTCTCTTAAATGTTACAACTGTATTTTTCATCCTCATCCCCCAGTAATTTTTCTATTTTTTCATTCCTTCTATCAAGTATCTTTAGAAGTTCCTTGGATCCCTCAATATATAACTTCCTTTCCCGTCTGTCCTGACACTCCAGATGTTTTTCTATAGTCCCTATATCTCCCCTTTCCAATGGGCCACTCACTGCTCCCTTTACTCCCTTTAATTTAATATTATCTATGGTCTTTTCAATAAGGGGCATGAGGACAGTCTTGGCCTCCCCCTCCTTCAACCCGCACATCATAAGGTTTTCAATTCCTCTGCTTACCATGGGAAGAAGAAGGTTGCAGGCATAGACCCCTCCCAGGTGATATCTGACCTTAGTCTTTGCATCCACCTTAAAGTAGTTGTTGCCAAGCATCTTAATTATCTCCTCCAGCTCCCTGCACTCCCCCTCTAGAGCAATAGTCATTTCTCTCATCCTTTGGATCTCGGTCATCCTGTCTGAAAAGGTCATCATAGGGTGAAGGGAAGCCACCCTTACACCACACTTCCCAGCTCCCTTAAAAACTTTAGAGGAAAGGGTACCACTTGTATGAAATACTAGCTTTCTTTCCAACTCCTTTCCCTTTATCTCCTCCCATACCCTCCCTATCTGGTCATCTGGTACGGCTACCATTACTATTTTGCTACTAATTAGTAGTTTTTTAACAGAGAAAATGCTTCTTGTTCCTATCATTTCCGAGGCTATCTCAACTTCCTTTGGGTCTATTCCAGAGACCCCACTGATAGAAAACCCTCCCTTCTTAAAGTATCTTCCCAGAGAAACTCCCAATTTCCCACTTCCTATAATCCCTATCAACTCCAAAACCTCCTACTAATTAGTAATATTAATTCAAAAAAATATAGTAATTTATTGACTAAAAAACTTAAAATAGAAACTAAATCGATAAAGTTTTAAGAGAATCCACAAAAACATAATACTAATTAGTTTTAATTATACAAAAAAATTTATAATACTCCATTTGAACAGACTTTATTCTCCTCTCGTATTGAATTTTAGAATACTCTGTCCTTCTCACGAACAAGATTACTACTAATTAGTTTTAATGTCAAGTTTTTATTTTTATTTTTTACATAGAAGGTCTCCACTAAACTTTAATTAATATAAATATTAGGCTGTAGAATTTTTCTCCTAAAAACCTATTCCTTCAGTGGAGTTTCTATTATTTTAAGAGGCTCTAACTGGACCAGCAGTATACTTCCAAGAAGTATAAAGCCCCCTATAATCCCCTGAATACTCATTACCTCTCCCAGGACAATATATGCCACCACAGCGGAGAAGAGTGGCTCCAGGGAGATAATGACTCCCGTTACCTCGGGAGATGTCTCCTGCTGAGCTACAGTCTGGGCAACATATCCAAAGGCTGTGGACATAATACTCAGAAATAACACCATAAGCCAAAGATTTACACTGGAGGGAAGCTGAAAATTCTCGCTGAGAAGGGCTACAGGAAGGCTCATTCCTCCCACAACCCCCAGCTGTAATACTCCAAGGGATAGAGAATCCACTCTTTTGGTCAGTTTCCCTGTAAAAACTATGTGAAGGGCAAAAAGGCCCGCACATAGAAGTGCCAGGAGATCTCCCCTGTTCATTGTCACCCCTTCATTCATTGTTATAAGAGCTATTCCAATAAAGGCAGCTGGGGATGCAAATACCACCCTTCTCTCTATTTTCTCCCTAAGAATTAGAGAGGAGATAATGGGGATAATAACTACAAGGGACCCTACAAGAAACCCTACATTGGAAGCTGATGTATACTTTAAGGCAAGTGTCATGGTAGTAAAAGCCATAAATAAAAGAGCCCCCAGCCCTGCAGAATAATATAGAACCTTTCCTTTTAACACCATATGTCTTCTCAGAGCAAAAGCCGCTACTCCAAATCCAACTAAAAAACGAATAGCAATAAGATTGAATACTCCAAAACTTCCCAGACCGATCTTAGTAAGGGTATATGATGTTCCCCAAAATATAGTTGCCAATAGAATCATAATATTTGCCTTGCTCCTTGTCATTCCCTTCCCCCTTCACTATAAATTACCCATAAAACCTCTAAGAGTCTACTTAATTCCTTCATTAAAAGCAAGGAACTTCAACAATTTTAACTTTAATAAAAAGCCTCCCTCAAAACTTAACTGAAGGAGGTTTTTTATAGATCTTATTTTACTCTGTTTTTTCTATGCTCTTTTCTCCTTACTTGCTGCTTTTAACAAATTCTTTAAATATCTTTAACATCTCCTTATTCCCCCTGGCACTCATCATCTCTGGATGCCACTGTACTCCCAATAAAAACTCCTTTCTCTTTCCCTCTATAGCCTCTATTATTTTATCGGAGGTTCTTCCTGTTACCTTGAGGTCCTTCCCCACCCTGTCTATTGCTTGATGGTGAAATGAATTGGTCAGCACCTCCTCCCCAAATAACCTTCCCAGGATACTCTCCTCCTCAAACTTTACCCTGTGAACTTCTAGTTCAGGGAGAAAATCCTGTCTGTGCTTCAGAAGGTCCCCTGAAATATGCCGCATATCCTGATACATACTACCTCCATAAAAAATATTTATCAGCTGCATCCCCCTACATACTCCCAATATGGGTTTTCCTGTAGGAAGAAACTCCTCCAGTATTGTCCACTCATTCCTATCCCTTTCTGGAGACACTAGACCCATTCCATCTAAAAAATCCTCATTGTAGTATTGAGGATTTATATCCAAGCCTCCAGAGAGGAGAAGTCCGTCTATTAGTTCCAATTGGTCTCTTATATCTTCTCTATCCTCAAGAGTAGGTATTACCAAGGGAATCCCTCCTGCTTCAGCTATGGATTGGGCGTAGTCTATGCACACTGTAGTTCTGTGGTAATTTTTTAGTTCCTTCTCCTTTTCATAGGCTGAAGTTATTCCGATTATAGGTTTTTTCATTCTATATCCTCCTCCGATGTAATTTCCACCACATTGATACCTCTTAAATGCAGTAGAGTCAACAAGGATATAAAAAAGAGTGGGATATTCACTCCACTACTCTTTTGAGATAAAAAGCAACGTGACGTTGCACCTTAATAATCAATTGGTACACTGATTTACTTCATGAAAAGCTTTAATAAATTCTATACTTTCCTTAAATAATAAAATAAATAACAAAAGGGGAGCTTTCTGCTCCCCTGCTTCTACTTATTGATCATCCTTTCCCTAACCTTTTCATCTGCCATAAAGGATCCCTTTATCTTTTCATTGAATAGCTTTATAGCCAGCTTGTCCTCCCTGTACTTCTTCAGCTTACTTAGATCATTTCTCAGCCCCACATGCAGGCTGTACATCATCGCCAGAAGGATAACTGTAAATGGAAGCCCAGAGATAATTACCCCCGTCTGAAGAGCATTTAATGCACTGCTTCCCCCGACTATAAGAAGAGTCGCTGCAATAGCCCCCTGTAGCACTGCCCAGAATACTCTCTGAAATACCGGCGAATCCAACTTTCCTCCAGAGGTAAGGTTGTCCACAACAAGGGAGCCTGAATCGGAAGAAGTAACAAAGAAGGATATTACCAGGAAGGTACCTATTATGGAAAGGGCATTCTTCAGCCATCCGGATATCCCCATCCCCTGTATCATAGCAAAGAGGGCCGTTGAAATATCCCCCTGTACCGCATCAAACAGCTGACCGCTACTCGCTGCATTCTGAAATAAGGCTGTTCCACCAAAGGTGGTCATCCAAATAAAGCTTAAAAGAGTAGGAATTATGAGGATCGCTGTTACAAACTCCCTTACACTTCTCCCCTTGGATATCCTCGCTATAAACATTCCTACAAATGGTGACCAGGAGATCCACCACGCCCAGTAGAATATAGTCCAGCTTCCCTGCCATGCATTTCCATTCTCACTGAAGAAGCTGATGGAAATAAAGTTATTTAGATAGTAACCTATTCCGTTATTGAAGGACCTCAGTATAAACAGGGTAGGCCCCAGGATAATCATCAGAAGAAGAAACATACCCGCCACTCTCATATTAAGCTCCGACAGGATCCTTACTCCTTTGCCAATTCCAGAAACAACGGAGAGGGTGGCAATGCAGGTGATAACAACAATAATTGTAACCTGAATACCAGCACTCTTTGGAACACCAAAGAGGTAGTTAAGTCCTGCATTTATCTGCTGAGCTCCAAACCCCAGGGAGGTTGCCAGACCAAATAAGCAGGATATAACTGCACTGATATCAATTATATCCCCTACCCAGCCAAATACCCTGTCCTTGAATATCGGATAGAACACCGATCTCAATGAAAGGGGAAGCCCTCTGTTATAGGCAAAGAATGCCAGAGCCAGAGCTATAAGGGAATAGATCCCCCAGGGATGAAATCCCCAGTGGTAGAAGGTCATCCCCAGTGCTTCGCTATTGGAAGTACCTCCTGTGAGGGGAAGGACTGTGTTTGCATGGTAGAGGGGTTCTCCCACACTCCAGAACATGAGTCCAATTCCCATACCTGCACTGATTAACATGGAGTACCAGGCAAAGTTTGAAAATTCAGGTTTTGCCTCTGGTCCGCCCAGCTTTATCTCACCAAATTTACTAAACATAAGGTAAACAGGAAACAGTAGAAACAAGTTGGCACTGAATATAAAAAACCAGTTAAAGTTGTTGGTAATTCCATCCTGAATCCCCATTAGAGCCTTATTAGCTGCTCCGGGATCTCTCAGAGTCATCCCTATAAATAAAAGTACCAGAACCCCTGAGATCAGGGATACTTCTGGGTGGAAATCAAATCCAAACTTATTAAAATTTCTTGCATGAAGAAGCTTTGTTTTCCCCTTAAATTTATCTGTCTCAAATTTTGGCTTTTTGAGTTTTTTCATGTAATACCTCCTAATTTTGTAAAAAAAAACACTCCAACTCATTATCCCAAGGATAATAGAGTTAGAGTGTTTAAGTTTCGCCTTTTGACTCACTTTATGCCATGCTATATAGCATAATCCATTGCCTCAAAGGAGACCCTGGATAAACCCCAGTTCTAAGAAATATTTTTCAGCCGAGTTTTCCCTTTTTTCGGCCAGCTTGAACCTGCACTACTTAAAGCATTGCAAGCCTCACCAGTCAGGTACTTACCCGATTTACTTCATATATGTTTCTTATTTGTACATACATCTTAACACTTATATTGCATCTTGTCAAATCACGGGGTATTCCAGTTATTTTACAAAACTTTAACCTCTATTATATTTCCAGTGTCATCACTTAAATTTAACACCTGCATCTATGCTTTTCAACTATATCATCTATAAGAAACTTTACAACTGGATTCACATTTCTGAAGTTTAGTCTGCTCTTGACCCTCTCATATGCAAAGTTAGAAAAGATATGGCCAAACATCTCTTCCAGTTCCAAAAAATTCACCCCTGCAATCCCATTAAAATCAAGGACTACCTCATTATTATTTTTCAGCTCCTCATCTATTTTTCTTACAACTGCTCCCAGGTCCACCATCTCATAGTTGTACATCTTAATTATCTCCATAACACCACCCCCAATCACTTTGCCCTATACTTATCTTCTATTTAAAGAGGAAAATACCTTTTTTTCACCCTGCTTTTCCCTTCTTTTTCAGGAAAAATTTCATTTCTTCCCTATACGACATATTATACGGTTTGGACATTCAAAAATAATCAATTTTTACAACTTTACTGAAATGACATTCTATCCCCCTACTTTTTTCCAACAGGAATTAGAAGATGGTGGGTACTCTCACTGTCCCCCAATACAATATAATTCTTACTGTAAAGCTCAAAGGAGTTAATCCCCCTGGTGCTATCCATCAGCCCCTCTGCAAATATAGTTTTAAAGGAGTCATCATAGAGCTTGGCTATGGATTCCCTGGTCATAGGACCTCTCTGAGAGAACCTGGCATACCTTCCTCCTGGTATTACCCACTCCACTATGTCTGCACAATCTCCAATAATTCCTTCCTCTATTCCGGCCATATAATCAAATTCAAAATGCTCTATATCAAAGTTCCTCATGATCCCATAGGAGTCACCCATGGACTTCAGATCTATCCTCTGAACGAGCTCCATCCACAGATCAGCTATTCCATCGGTTTCATATAACTCCCGCCCTACAAATACCTTGAGCCCTCTAACTCTCTTCTCCTCTATCTCCACCACTTCATACTTCATACCTCTACCTCCTTCTGTTCTCTTCCCCATCTATATTACCTCCATCAATATAAATAATCAATCGATCTTGGATATGGATTAAATTCTATCTGTTTATAGAAAATTCCTTCAGAATTTCCCATTTAAAACAGTTAAAGGGAGAGCCACTTTTAGGCTCTCCCTTTGATTTTAAAACTAACCATTTTTTATCTTCATCTTCGTGGAGGTGTTTCTCTCCCAGGCATCGACTATTCCCTTTAGTATCTGTGGAATGGTCATATCCTCAACCTTCTTAGTCAAAAGGACCAGTGAGGAATCCTGAGTCATTCCGTGATCCCTGTCCAGATCGATACGGCCTCCCACCATATCCACCTTGGTGAGCTCTCCATCTACATTGCTGAATCCCTTTACCCTGTATACAAGGGATGCTATCTCATCCAGGAATCCGTTCAGCTCCTCCATGGCTATCTTCTCTACAGTGGACAGGGTAAAGGTCTTAGGCTTGGTAGCCTCTGTATTTGTTGTTTCCTTCCTCCTTATTCCCTCCAGATAATCCTCCTCCCTGGAGAAAAAGTCCATTTCTACTCTCCCATACTCTGCCTCACATATTTCAGCCTGAGGATTTATCTCTCTAACTCCCTCTACTACCTTAGAGGTATCCTCTACAAGGTCTATCTTATTTACAACCACCATCTGAGCCTGCTCCACCTGGTTTATAACAGCCTCTAACTTCCCTACCTCCCCCTCAAAGGTTCTGGCATCTACTACACATATAGCTCCTCCATAGATATAAGGTATCTCATCTGCATTCATATAGATCCTCAGGGCTTCCAGTATCTCCCCAATATTAGAAGGATCTGCAAGACCTGAACCCTCCACGAAGACCCTATCCACATCTGTTTCAGCCATCCTTGCCAGCTCAGTGACAAAGTTTACCTGAAGACAGCTGCAGAATATGGACCCCCTGTTTATCTCTGAAAGTTCAATATCAAAGCTATCCAAGAGTTTACCGTCTATCCCTACCCTTCCAAACTCATTCATGATTACTGCATTCTTTCCCTCTGAGAGATTGTTAAGTATCTCCTTGAGAGTCGTCGTCTTTCCTGCCCCTAAAAACCCTGTAAGCAGGTATAATTTCTTCTTCTGCATCTTAGTCCCCCTAATGCTATAAATATTTTTTTATCTCATCTGTCCCCACAGACCTTCCGCTGACTACAACCTTTCCGTCTACTACAAGGGCAGGGGTACTCATGACCCCATAGGACATTATCCCCACAATATCCTCTACCTTCTCCACACTAGCCTCTACCCCAGCTTCCTCCAATGCCTTCATAACATTTTCATAGAGGGCTGTACACTTCTTACACCCTGTTCCCAGCACCTTTATCTCCATATTCGACCTCCTATATAATCATATTAAAGATATATCCAATAACTATTATCCCCGTCCCAGTAATTCCAGTAAAAACTCCTATGAGCTTTGGCTTAATCACCTTTCTCAGAAGGATCATTTCTGGAAGGGAGAGGGCTGTGGTAGCCATCATAAATGCCATGGCAGTCCCCATTCCTACACCCTTACCGATCAGAGCCTCGGCTATGGGAATTGTCCCCATGGCATTGGAGTAGAGAGGAATTGCCACAACAGTTGCAAGGAGAACTGCCAGAGGATTGTCAGGCCCTGCATACTTTGACAGTACCTCTTCCGGGGCCCAGCCGTGGATAAGGGCTCCTATCCCTATACCAATGAGGAGGTACTTCCATATCCTCCCCACTATATCCCTTACATTTTCCCTGGCAAAGTCAAACCTCTGCCTCCTGGTTAGCTCCTCTACCTGACCCTGACCCAGCTTCATCTTATACACATACTCCTCTACATACCTTTCAAGCTTTAGAATGTGGATGAGATATCCCCCTGCCACTCCCAAAAGTATCCCCGATACCACATAGTAGGCCGCTATCCTGGGACCAAAGGCTCCCAGAAGAATTACAAGGGCTGCCTCATTCACTATGGGAGAGGTTATGAGGAAGGAAAAGGTTACCCCCAAAGGTATCCCCCCCTCTATAAAACCTATAAAGAGCGGTACACTGGAACATGAGCAAAAAGGTGTCACCGTCCCCAGGAGGCTCGCTGCCACATGGGCTTTTATCCCTCCCATCCTTTCCAGGGTTCTCCTGGTCTTCTCCACAGAGAAGTAGCTCCTGATATAGGAGATTATAAATATCATGGTGGATAGAAGGATTAGGATTTTTATCACATCGTAGATAAAGAAGTGCACCGATCCCCCGGCCCTGCCAGCCACATCCATACCAAAAAACTCCAGAAGTTCTCTCACCCCTCTGTCCAGCCAGCTAAATGAAAGTATCTCTCTTAACATCGACCTCTACCTCCCCTCTATGGCCCTCTTAAGATGTGTTTCTACTATCCCCTCTGCCATATCCAGCATCTCCAAAACTCTAAAATCCTTCACCTGATACATCACCTTGAGTCCCTCCTTCTCTCCACTGAGGATTCCAGAATCCCTGAGGATCTTCAGGTGCTGGGAGAGGTTGGACTGGCTAAACTCCACATCCTCCTGAAGTTCACACACACAAAGTCTCTCCCTCCCAAGCTTCCTTACGATCTTCAGCCTCACTGGATGCCCCAGACTTTTAAACAACTTAACCATATAATCTTCCATACAACCACCTTTATCACTATATAATTATTTTCTAATATAGTGATACTCTATAAATCACTGGATGTCAACACCAGATTACTTTTATTTTTTATCTTTCCCTACCCTCAAAATTTGTAAGGTGATTTTAACAAAAAAAGCCCTTTTAAGATTATAGACTTTCTCATATAATTTATGGTAGGAAAGAGGTGAGAGGATGTTAAGCAGCAGAAGCTTAAGCATATTAAATAAGATAGTTGAAGAAGAGGGGAGCATAGATATAAAGAGTCTGGCTTCTACTATAGATATAAGCGAAAGGTCTATCAGATATGACCTTGAAAAGATAGGGGACTACCTGGAGGAAAATAGTCTGGGCCCCCTTAAAAAGGAGTTCGGGGGCAGGATCATCCTTGAGGGTTGGAAAGGGGTAGAGGCCTATCTCAAGGAGATCTACATCAATCGTTTCCTTGGTCCCCAGGAGAGAGTGGACTACCTTCTTATAAGGTCGGTATTTGAAAGAGTTATCTCCCTGAAAAAGATCTCTGAGGAGTTGGATGTAAGCCGTACTACCATCAAGGGAGACCTGAAGACAGTTAAGGAGCTCTTAAAAGAGGAGAAAGTAGGACTTCGTACCCTTCCAAAGGTAGGGCTTGAACTTACGGGCAGCGAAGAAGGGATCAGAAGGGTGCAACTCAGGCTCCTTATAAAGCACTTTAAGGAGCTCACCGACTATATGGAGAAGAGGGGACCTGTAAAGGAGAGCTTCCTCCTGAATACCCTTAAGGGATACTTCTCGGAGATAGAGATCGGCCACATAAAGACCTTTATAAATTACACCCAAAAGCTTATGGGAAAGATCATCTCAGATGAGGCCTATGCAATCATCACAGCTTACGTAATGGTTATGCTCTATGGAGTCAGAGAGGGACGAACTATCTCCCAAATAAAAAATGAAAACTTTCTAAAAGCTACCTCTGAGTACCAGTCCCTTCTAAAGGGAATAGGTATCCTGGAGGCCAACTTCGATCTGGATATTCAGGAGGGAGAGATACTAAAGATTACCGACTACTTTCTGGGAAGTCACACCTATAACTTCGATCACTCCTACTATAAAAACTGGGTAGAGGTTGAAGTTATGGTGAAAAACCTCATCGAGAGGTTTAACAGCAGGGTGGATGTGGATATCTCCATGGATGAAACTCTTCTGGACGGCCTTATCAACCACATAAAACCCACTATATACAGGATAAAAAATAATATACAGCTCCAGAACTCCATATGCGACGAGGTAACTGAGAGCTATCCCATACTCTTTGATATTACCAGGGAGGTCATAGCGGAGCTGGAGGGCTTTATCGACTGCAAGTTTACAGATGATGAGGTGGCCTTCCTTACAATCCACTTTAAGGCTGCCATGGACAGAAACAGGTACAGGCTACAGAATATAAAAAATGTCCTTCTGGTATGCGGACTGGGGTATGGGAGCTCCAAGCTGCTGGCCCAGCAGATAAAGGACATCTACTCTGTAAATGTGGTGGATATCATTCCCAGACATCAGCTGGAAAGAAGCTTAAAGGAGAAGGAGGTCGACCTTGTAATCACCACTCTGGATATTACAGGTATTTCCAAGGCTGTTGTTAAGGTAGGCGCTATCCTCAGCCCCCAGGATATACATACCCTGGATAAGTATGCTCTCCCAAAATCCAGAAAGAAGGTTCTCCTGTCTGATCTTATGGAGGTGGTTTCCGCCAGGACGGATATTATAGACCGGGAGGGATTAATAAGGGATTTCAAAACTCTCTTTGAGGATAGAATCATCGATGACTATGAGAGGAGAAAGCTTGAGATAATTGATCTTCTTCCCCTGTCAAATATCAGATTAAATCAGAAGGCTGATTCCTGGAGGGAGGCTATCCACCTTTCAGGGGAGATTCTGGTAGAGGGAGGAGCTACAAACACTAGTTATATAAAATCCATGATAGATGTTGTGGAGGAGTATGGTTCCTACATCGTTATTTCCGAGGGGCTTGCCATACCCCACGCCAGAAGCAGCGGCAACATTTCAAGGACCTCTATGAGCCTTGTTACCCTTAAGGAAGCTGTGACCTTCCCTAATGGGAAGGAGGTAGATACCCTTTTTGCCTTTTCATCCCTAGATGATAAGGAGCACCTGGATTCCCTGGTGGACCTCATGAATCTCATAAACGATCACAACCTGAGAGGTCAATTAAGAAAGATGAAAAACAGAGAAGAGGTATTAAAGTTTATATACAAGTACAAGCTTAAGTAAGCCAGAGGACGGATTCAAGGATCCGTCCTTTTTACTGGGCAATTTTTGTAATGTAAATGTGAAGAAATAAGAATCTTTCCCAAATGAAATTTCTGAGATAAACTCTAACCATAGAACAGGGAGGTGATGGGATGTTAAAGAGGATGCTCGAAGAAAACATCCAGGTTATCAAGGAGGTAGCAAGCTGGGAGGAAGCCATAAGCCACGCTTCTAAACCACTGCTTGAAAAAAATCTCATAGAAACCAAGTATGTAGAAGCTATGATACAAAACATAAGAGAGCTGGGGCCCTATGTGGTACTCATGCCCGGTGTGGCTATGCCCCACTCAAGACCTGAGCACGGAGTCAATGAAACATCTATGTCGCTTTTAAAGATCGATGAAGGAGTTTCCTTCTCTGAAAGAAAGGAAGCTGTGAAGCTGGTCTTTATCCTGGCAGCTAAGGACAGCACATCTCACATGGATGCAATCGTAGGTCTCACAGATCTGCTGGAGTGCGAGGACAGGGTAAGGATGCTAACAGAAGCAAAAAATTCAGATGAAATATATTCAATTATATAAGGGGGAGATTTAAATGAAAATACTTGTAATGTGTGGTAACGGACTGGGAAGCAGCTTTATGATGGAGATCAATGTTAAGAAGGCTCTTACTGAGCTGGGAGTAGACGCCAATGTAAGCCATACAGACCTTACAACTGGTAGAACCATGGATGCGGATATATATATAGGGGCTAAGGATATTATGGATAACTTCACCAAGGAGGGGTCTAAGGTAATAGGATTAGAGAACATTATGAATATTACTGAGATCAAGGAGAAGCTTTCAGCAAACCTTTAATTATTAACGACAATATTTAATTGGGAGGAAGTTATGTTAGATATAATAATGAGAGATATATTGGGAAACCCTGCTATACTTATTGGGTGTTTTGCTTTGATAGGTCTTCTTATTCAGAGGAAGGGTATCAGTGAAATTATTTCAGGTACACTTAAGACAATTATGGGATTTATTATTCTTGGAGCAGGAGCGGGAGTTATAGTTAAATCCCTTGGAGCCTTTGGTACAATGTTTGACCATGCCTTTGGAATACAGGGGGTTATTCCAAACAATGAAGCTGTTGTTGCCCTTGCACAAAAGACTCTGGGAAGAGAAACGGCCCTTATAATGCTACTGGGAATGGTGGTAAATATAATTATTGCAAGATATACCAGATTTAAGTATATCTTCCTTACTGGACACCATACACTGTTTATGGCCTGTCTCATCTCTGCCATCCTTTCAGTTGGAGGCATGAGTGGAATTTCCCTTGTAGTTTTAGGATCCCTTACTTTGGGAACCCTTATGGTACTTTCACCTGCTATGCTTCAGAAAGCTACCAAGGAGGTTACTGGAAGTGATGACCTGGCTCTTGGTCACTTTGGGTCCTTTGGTTATCTGGTTGCTGGAGGAATTGGTAGGCTGGTAGGGGACAAGTCCACTTCCACAGAAACCATAAAGGTTCCTCAGAAGCTTTCATTTTTAAGGGACACTTCAGTATCTATCTCCCTGACTATGACTATACTTTACTTCATAGTTTCAATATTTTCAGGGAAGGATTTTATCGAGACTACCCTCTCTGGAGGGAGCAACTTCTTAGTTTACTCTTTTACTCAGGCCATTGAGTTTGCTGCAGGGGTATATATCGTTCTTGCTGGAGTTAGAATGCTAATTGCTGAGATCGTTCCTGCCTTTAAGGGAATTGCAGACAAAATAGTGCCAAATGCCAAGCCGGCTCTTGACTGTCCAGCGGTATTCCCATTTGCACCCAATGCTGTAATCATAGGTTTCCTTTCCAGCTTTGTTGCTGGAATTATATCTATCTTCATCCTTCCAATGATGGGGTTAAGTATTATAGTGCCGGGACTTATTCCTCACTTCTTCTGTGGAGCCACTGCCGGGGTATATGGAAATGCCACTGGAGGAAGAAGGGGAGCTATCATAGGCTCCTTTGTCCACGGACTCCTCATAAGCTTCCTTCCGGCGACACTTCTGCCTATGTTATCATCTCTTGGATTTGAGGGAACTACCTTTGGAGATGCTGATTTCGGAGTTGTGGGAATTACCCTTGGAAATGCTGCTAGAATATCTCCTGCAGTTGTTTTCATTGTAGTGGGAGCATTGGTTGCCCTTCCATTTATTCTCTCCCTTGGCAGAGGTAGGGAGGAGAAGGCCGCTGCTTAAACTTCTTATCTAATCAAATAATAATCGGAATAAAAAAAGAGCTCCAGGTCTAATAACCTGGAGTTCTTTATTTTACTGCTATTTATTTTGGTCAAAGCTTAAGCTAAGCTTTCTCCTTAACCTCCTCCTTGATTCTGTTCCACTCTGCAGACTGCTCCTCAGTTAGTACCTCAGCCAGCTGGGCATCAATTTCCTTTTCTACCCTCTTCAGATCCTTGGCTAACCTTCTCTGCTCACTCTTCTTACTGCTTCTCTTGATCTGCTCCAAAATATCTTTCCTCTCCCTTGAAGCCTCCTCTAAGATGGGTTTTATCTCATCCACCTGTTCCTCTGTAAGTTCCAGTCTTGTTGTGTAATCCATCACTCTATTATCCAACTCTCTCGGACTGCTGAAACTTGTTATGGAAACAATAAGCAGTACCAGCATAGTCATAGTTAATTTTTTTGACATATGTACCTCCTAAAAATAAGATACATTATTCTACCACTCCAATGTGTGTTTTATGTGACATTCCAGTAAAAAAGGCAGTTGAGGACCTTTAGAAGCTTTTATCTAGATTTCCAAATCATACTTTCTGGATATCTCATCCTGCATCTTTCTCTTTGGTAGTTCTACCTCATCCTCTTCCTCCCTCTCCCTCACCGGCAGTTCTCCGAGAATAATATTTGGAGTTATCCCCTCCTTGGTAAGGACTATCTTGGAGTTATCCTTGAGGGATTCCTCCACTACCTACAGCCTCTTTAGGTCCTTGGCATTGCCCACAAAATACTTCCTTGCAGCTTCATTGACAAGTTTTATTGCCTGAGCTTGTCCCTCAGCAACCTTTATCTTGGCCTCCCTCTTACCCTCTGCTATCTGGATTATAGCCAGCTTATCCTGTTCCGCAGCTTCAAACCTACCAGTAGCCAGAAGACGCATAGCCCTCCTGTCCTGCT
Source organism: uncultured Fusobacteriaceae bacterium (assembly GCA_964430145.1). Taxonomy (GTDB): domain Bacteria; phylum Fusobacteriota; class Fusobacteriia; order Fusobacteriales; family Fusobacteriaceae; genus Propionigenium. The sequence continues at coordinate 17,436 of CAYSGC010000026.1, forward strand.
CCGCTGTCTTCTGCTTGTGCATGGCCTGCTTGATATCCGTAGGGGGATCTATCACCTTTATCTCCACCTTGGTTATGGTGATCCCCCACTCCTCAGCTATCCTATCCAGGGCTATCTGAAGATCCTGGGCTATCTTCCCCCTGGCAATAAGGCTCTCATCCAAGGTTAGTTGTCCAAACTCCTGCCTTAGGTTGGTCTGAGCCAGTTTCATTACAGCCACCTTCCAGTTATCTATATTGTAGAAGGTTTTCTTGATCTCCTCCTCGGTATAGATAGGTCTGGCCCAGATAATACCATCCACATTTATCTCTACATTGTCCTTGGTAATGACGTTCTGAGGAGAGATGTCCATTGTATGCTCCCTCACATCCCTCACCCTTGTAATCTCAAAGATGGGAAACTGTACATGAAACCCAGGCTCAGCAAAGCGTCTGTACTTACCAAAGAGCTCTACTACTCCTCTCTCATATTGCCTTATCCAATATATGGGAAAATACTTAATCTTCATAACGTCCTCCCTTTTTCTTTAAAAGTTCTGATTCTCTCTGGTCTTCAGGTCCCCCTCTATCTCCTTGAGTAGTTCCTCTACCTTGTCTAGCTTCTCCTCCAGTTCAATCCCCTTAACTATGTTTCTTATGAGCTCTCCCTCCTCTGTCTCATATTTTTTATATAGAACCCTTATCCTTCCCATTAAATTATCTATCCTGTCCATCCTTTCCTTCATCCTATAATCACCTCACTGATATTTTTTAGAAAATTAGTTATCCCTAAAACTTCCCCTTATCTTCATCCTCTCATACTTCTTTACAATACTCCCTGTAAAATTCCTAGTAATGTGGAACCTACTAAAGGGCACAGGAAATTGATTGAAGACATAAAAATATAAAGCAACGTGGTGCTGTATCCTAATAATCAGTAGGAACACCTATTGCTTAACGTAATTTTTTTTATAAATTCTACACTTTCCTTATAATAAAAAAGGAGCCCGCTAAACTAACGGGCTCGCTATAGAACTTCAGAGGGACTATCACCTGGAACTTTTAATCTAGAAAGAACACACCTCTTGATAAACTTACAGGGTAGTTCCCCCTTATCTTCCCTAGAGATCTTTACACATATATATGGAATGTTTCAGCTCTCTTGGAGCTTCAACCTGATAAAACCCTCTTTTCCTGTGAAATTCCAGGGTCTTCTGGAACCTTAAAGATTCTATATAAACCCTCCTATAATCCATCTTCTTAGCAAAATCCTCTCTTATATCACATATCTTTTGTGCCAGCCCCAGCCCTCTGTATCTCAAATCCACATTGAGCATCTTAGCTTCCAGCCTGTCACCCTTTTTCATGAGAACGCCGCAGGCAACTATTTTTTCCCCGTGGGATACATATACTATGTAGGCTTCCTTGAGCCTCTCCAGTATAACCCCTTCTTTTTTATTGGATATGAGGCAGCTGATCTCCTCTGCTGAATACTCTCCCCTATTGCTGTCTATATAGTTCTTCTGCATCAAAAAAGCAATCTCCCTGGCAACCTCTCTCTCGTTGTGGATGAAGGTGTATCCATTTAAGTTGTCAATAATATTATAGGAAAGATTACTGCTATAGCATTTAATAAAGTCAGTGATCACCTGGTAAAAAGCCTTCTTCAGAGAGTTGGCTATAGCCTGATAGTAGATTCCGCTATTTTCATTGCAATAGACTTTTTTAACTCCCAGAGTGATGAATCCCGTCCTCTCAAACCTGCAGCTTATATACCTTGCCAGTTCTCCCCTCTCCTGAAGTGAGTGATTTTCCTCTGTGGTATTCTCAAGACAGTCTATCTCCACTCCTTTAAAAGCCTCTAATAGATAGTCAACCTCCCCTTTGAACTCCTCGTTAAGGGTGTAAGTTCCTATATTAAAGAGGGGCAGCGAAGTATTAGAGGATTTTTTTTTATAGTTATATGAATGTATGTCAAAGAAAAATACCCTGTCAAAAAGAAATTCCAGTTTTCCCACAAGAAAGTGGACAACCTCATAAAATTCATCGTATTTCCTCAAAGCTTCCCTCTCTTCAGAGGAGGAAAGTTCCCTTCTCCATATCCTCTTATTGATGGAATCCTCCCTTACCTTGTTGAGATCATACTCAAACTTACTGTCCAAAGCGGATATTGTTATGGGAAGTTCAGAAATAAATTTGTCGGTATAGGGTTCCTCCTCCTGCCACCTCTGAAAGGAGGAAAGGTTCACCTTATAGTCCA
>CAYSGC010000027.1:0-12406 GCA_964430145.1 uncultured Fusobacteriaceae bacterium
TTAAATTTATTGAATTCTTATGAGTGGTTCTTTCACAGTAGTTGCATCTGTAGTTATCCTCTTCCCTGTAAAACTTAGTGGCTGCGCCCTCAAAGTTTGTGATGCACTTTGGATTCCCGCACTTGATGGTTCCCACTACCACATCTGGCGCTGAAACCTTCTCCTTCTTCACAACCTTGCACTCCTCTATATAGTTGATGGTCGCTTCTGGAGCGAGGAGGGCTATCTTCTCCATCTCATTCTGAGCTATCTTCCTTCCCTCTACCTTTATTATTCCCTTTCTTCCAAGAGCCTTGCTCTCCAGGTTAAAGGCAACCGTTACCTTCTCCCTGGCGCTGCTCAGATCAAGTATCTCCATTATCTTAAGGGTCTTCTCTGAATCTATGTGATCTATAACACTTCCGTTTTTGATTGCTGTTATCTGAAGTTCCATTCTCTTCCCTCCTTAGATCTCTATTCCCAATACAGTGGCAAGCATAGCCTGTCTTGTAGGCACTCCGTTGGCTGCCTGTTCAAAGTACTTTGCATGTTTTGTTTCGTCCAGGTCTGTGGATATTTCATCCACCCTTGGAAGGGGATGCATTATGATCATCTCGCCCTTACACTTGTCCAGGATATTGTCTTTACTGATTATATACACTCCCTTTACCTTGTTGTACTCCTCCTCATCGGGGAACCTCTCCTTCTGGATCCTTGTCATGTAGAATACGTCCACCTCAGCCAGGATATCTCTGAAGTCCTCTACGATGTGGTACTTTATTCCCGCTCTGTCCATATCCTCCAACACATACTTTGGCATCTGAAGTGACTCTGGTGCCACGAAGTACATCTCTGCGTCGTAGTGGGTAAGTGCCTTGGAGAGGGAGTGTACCGTTCTTCCATACTTGAGGTCTCCCACAAAGGCTATCTTCAGCTTGTCTAAGCTTCCCCTCTCCTTCTTTATGGTGTAGAGATCCAGAAGTGTCTGGCTCGGGTGCTGGTTGCTTCCGTCTCCTGCGTTTATTACCGGGACCCTTGACGCTTCTGCAGCCAGCTTGGCCGATCCGTCTAGAGGGTGTCTCATTACTATCACATCTGAGTAAGCCTCTGCCATCCTTATGGTGTCGCTCAGGCTCTCCCCCTTCTTGAGGGAGGTTCCGTCTGGAGAATCAAAGCCCAGTACCTGTGCTCCCAGCCTCTGGGCTGCCGAGTAAAATGAAAGTCTTGTTCTTGTGGATGGTTCAAAGAAGAGGGCTGATACTACCTTGCCCTTTAGTAGTTCCGGCTGTGGGTTTTCCTCCAGCCTTTTTGCCATCTCCAGGATCTTCTCGATCTGTTCCTTTGTTAAGCTTCTCATTGAAATGATATCCTTCATGATTCTCCCTCCTTATAAATTTCTAAAAAAAATGGGAATAGCAACTACAAATCACATTGTAGTTACTATTCCCATATATCTTTTAAAAATAATATTAAATAAATCAGAAACAATAGATAAATCTTTAAATAACGAAGATAAAATATTGGATGGACCTGTCAGAAACTTTAACTTTTTCCTCTTAACAACTAACTTGTTCAGCATCTCCATCCCTCCTTCATTTTTTCACTTCGAAGAGTATACCAACTTTTGTTTTAAATTACAAGAGTTTTATTTAAAAAAAATCTTAAATTTTTCTCTGAAAAAGATATAATCGATATTACGCTCCCTTTTCAGCTTTTAATTTTTCTTCCTTCAGCTCAAGGACTCCGCTGTCCCTTCTCTTGCTCACACCCTCAAAAATTCCTCCATCCTCGATTACCAGGTTAGCTGTGAGAACATTTCCCTCTACTCTCCCCCCGCTGAGGATCTCCACTGTGCTGCACTCTACATCTCCCTTAAAGATTCCGCTTACCACAACTCTTTCTGCTGTAAGGGCTCCCTCTATCCTGCCGCTTCTTCCGATAGTCACTCCGCCGGTAGACTCAATATTTCCCCTCAAGTACCCATCTATATTCAGGTTGCACTCAAGGTTCATATCCCCCTCTATTCTTGTTCCTTGTGCGATAGTAGTTGTCCCTGCAACTGAAATGTTCTGTACTGCTTCCTTATCAGACCTACCAAAGATTGCCATTTTATATTTTTCTCCTTTTCAAATAGTGTATTGTAATTCTCCAGATTCCACTTAGCAAAGTTAATTGGATCCAGCTTTTTACCTAAATAGTGTATCTCATAGTGGAGATGAGGTCCCGAAGACCTTCCTGTATTTCCGGTTTTACCGATCTTATCCCCCTTGGAAACCACGTCTCCCACCTTTACATCTATCTTACTCTGGTGGGCGTAGTAGGTTTCAAATCCAAAGGCATGGGATATTATAGTGAGCTTTCCAAAGGTGCCGTGCCTTCCTGCAAACTTGACAACTCCGTCGGCAGGGGCTATTATCTGTGTCCCCACAGGTGCTCTGAAGTCTAAGCCCCAGTGGTTCATTCTTGTTTTTAATACTGGATGGACCCTCGATCCATACTTACTTGTATATATGGTAAAGGGGGTTATAGGGTTTCCGCTGGGGATTATATTAAGCAGGTGCTCCCTCTCTGCTGCTGTAAGAAGGGCTATATTCAGCCTTTCATCTATACCGCTTCCAGAGGCTGCATCTGAACCTATTATACTCTCCACCGCCTGAAGCTTCTCATTTAGATTATCCAGCTCCATCGCCTTTCCTGCTATCTCCTCCTGGATACCATCCATATCCGACTGGAGCCTCTCATTTTCCCTCTGAAGGTGGTTATACTCCGATGCCTTCTGGCCCAGGATGATAACGCTTACTCCAAGAATAAGAAAGATTCCCGCTACTCCTCCCACTACATATAGCAAATACTTTTTCATTACCTGATTTAAGGTATAGTGTTTAGATCCTTTTACATCTGTTATAGTTATGTACAAGTTATCTCTCATGAAGTTAGCCCCTTTATGTTATTCATTCAGTGTAATTACAATTTTACAGAGTTTTATGGAAAAGATCAACTGTATAATCTCTAATTTCCCTATGTTTTCTTCACTAAATTGCATCCAACTGAACTTTTTATTTAGATATTTTGTTTATGGATTACTATTTTTCTTTAAGGTTGGATCTTATAAAGTGTATTATTGTACACTTTACTTTTCTGAAGCTGTGTGCCGAGTTCCCTTTGAGTCTTTTTTATACAAAAATTTAAAGATTAAATCTGTAAACTCTCCTTCTGTGAGATCTCTTAGATCACCTTGACCTCCCTAAGGGTTTCAGGCTTAAAAATAAAAAAAGCTATCACAGTCATAGATAGAACAAGTTGATAGCCCTGTGATAACCTTTAAATAGAATTTCTTTAAACTACACCGAATCCCTCTTTCTTATATTCCCTTCAAATATCCCCCCGTCTCCTATTATAAAGCTCCCAGCTGTGATCCTGCCTATCATGGTACCCCCATCCATCACCTCCAGCATATCACAGTCCACCTCCCCCTCTATGATACCGCTGAGGGTTATTCTCTTGGAGGTAACATTTCCCTCTACCCTCCCATTTTTTCCCACCAATACCTCTCCAGTGGTAGATATACTTCCCTCATAGTATCCCTCTATATGCAGATCCCCCTCCAGGGTCAGCTCTCCACCCCTTATGGAACCACCAGCTGAGATCCTAGTATCCTCTGGGGAATCTTCCCTCTTTTTTTTCCTCTTAAATATACCAAACATCTTTATCCACTTCCTTCCTAAATATTATTCTATGTGTCTATACACTCTGCTCATGCTCAAACTCATAGTTCCTTGGATACCTGTAGGTATTCTTTCCCTCATAAAGCTCCGGTCCATCCCTTAAAGATTGGTTTCTCCCAAACTTCCTACAATTCTAAGTTGTTTTTATGTAAATTATGTGATGGATTCATAGGTTTTTCCGTAAGTTTTATGGGATTTATAGGGAAATTTCAAACTTCCCACTTCTTCCCTTAGGCTCCCCTTAAATTTGCATAAAGTTTAGCTTGAAAAACAGTCGGTTTTTAAAAATTAATATATAATAGTATAGCTTTATCAAGGCTATGCAGAAATAAAGGAGAGAACTATGAAGAGATTAATTACAACTATCCTCTTGGGGATGATACTTGCAGCTCCAGCTGCAGGAGAGAATAAGAGAGTTAAATTTGGAGCAGGAGGTGCTGCTGCGGGAGCCGCTGCGGGATACCTTCTGGGAGGAAATACAAAGAGTACTGCTATTGGAGCTGCCCTGGGAGGAGCTGTGGGAGCCTTTAAGGGGCATAGCGATATGAAGAAGCAGCAGGAGGAGTTCGAGCAGACCCTTGCAGATACTGGAGTGAGTATAGTAGAGGAGGGGGACAACCTCAGGCTCATAATGCCTGGAAACCTTACCTTTGCCTCTAGCAGCTCAGATATAAATGCTGACTTCTATCCTGTACTTTCCTCTATATTGAGTATATTGATGAAGTATGATGGTACCCGTCTCACAGTTACTGGGCATACAGACAGTACAGGAAGTCTGGAGATAAACAGAAGACTTTCTGCAGAGAGAGCCGACAGCGTCAAGGACTACTTTGTCTCCCAGGGAGTTGCAGATATGAGAATCTTTGCCCACGGAATGGACAGCAGGATGTCTATAGCTGCCAATGACACCCCTGAGGGAAGGGAAGCAAACAGACGAGTTGAGATCGAGATCACTCCAAACACCATATAATTGATAAAATCTAACAGTTGTAAAGTGGTTTTTTACAAAATAATGTAAAAAATATCTCCTTACAACTGTGTTTTTTATTTACAACTTAAACTACTTTTATATCATTTTATAGTAATATTTTTGCATATTATAGGACTATATCGGTATTGTAAGCGTTTGCTTACATTATTTTTTTCATATTTTTTTATTTTTTTTAAATATTTTTTCATCGGATTTTAATCTTTTTTTCTAAATACTGAACAATTTTATAAAATTAAATAATTCTTTTAAACCGTTGATTTTTGGTGTCCTCTAAGTGATATCCTTCACATCTGTAAAATTTGTACCAGTTTTTTGCACTTTTCGAACACTAAATCCTATTTATTGGATAATTTTTGTTGTTGACACATTCAACTTTTTTCTGTATCATAAGTTTCAAATCAAAAACAAAGTTATATTTAAACTTGGGAGGACAAAATGGCAAAACTAGAAAAGAACTTTGGATTTATGACTGCTCTTACTACTGTTGTAGGGATGGTTATAGGTTCTGGTGTATTCTTCAGACCAAACGTAGTATTTAAAGCAACTGAGGCACCTGGTATCGGAATGGTACTTTGGATAGTTGCTGGAATTATATCCATCGCAGGAGGACTTACTGCAGCAGAGCTGGGAGCGGCAATCCCAAAAACTGGTGGTATGATCGCCTGGCTTGAGGAGGCTTTCGGTAAGAGAATCGCTTTCCTTCTTGGATGGACTCAGGCAGCTATCTTTATGCCTGGAACACTGGCAGCACTGGCAATTATCTTCGCAACTCAGTCGGCAAGCCTTATGGGGCTTGGACAGGGAGCTATCGTTCCTATGGCAATTGGATGTATCGTGTTACTTGCAGCAATGAACTCTATCAGTTCAAAGCTTGGAGGAGGGATCCAGGTTGTTTCAACTGCAGGTAAGCTAATACCACTATTTGCTATCATTATATTTGGATTTATGAGACCTGAGGGAGGAGCAGCTAACCTGTCTCCAATGTTCCCAGAGGCTCTTTCAGAGGGTAAAACAATGTTCGCAGCTGTTGGAGCAGCTCTTGTATCTATCATGTTTGCATTTGACGGATGGATCAACGCGGGAGTTCTAGCTGGTGAGATGAAGAACCCTGCAAAGGATCTTCCAAAGGCAATCGTTGGAGGACTAGCTGGTATCACTGTAATCTATGTTCTTATCAATATAGCTTACCTATATGTTCTTCCTGCAGATGTTCTAGCTAACTCAGCAACTCCTGCAGCAGACGTGGCAATGGCTCTGTTTGGACCTGTTGGTGGTAAGTTTATCACTGCTGGTATCGCAGTATCTATCTTCGGTGCTTGTAACGGATATATGCTTACTGGTATGAGAGTTCCATATACTCTTGCTTCAGAGGGACTTCTTCCTGGATCGGATAAGATAGGTAAGATCCACCCTAAGTTTGGTACACCAGTGGCATCTTGTGCTCTTATCTCTGTACTGGCTATCCTTTACACACTGTCTGGACAGTTCAACTTACTAGCTGACCTTACAATATTTGTAATCTGGGTATTCTATACTCTTACTTTCATCGCTGTTATCAAGCTGAGAAAGGATCAGCCAAACCTGCACAGACCATACAAGGTACCTCTGTTCCCAATAGTGCCAATCATCGCTATTGTCGGAGGAGCTTACATTGGAGTATCTACATTCATCAATACTCCAGGATACGCTATTGCAGCATCCCTTGCAGCTCTAGCTGGTCTTCCAATCTACGCTATGCAGAGCAAGAAGAAAGCAGCTACTGCTTAATTGAGATTTTAAAAGGTGTGACTCACTGTCACACCTTTTTTTATTTTTACCTTTTTATTTTGCTGTTTGTACCTTTCTCTTGAAAAAAAGGTACCCAAAGTTCAAGACCTCCGGCAATCGACTTTTCCGGAAAGTTCATACCTTTCCTTCCTTTTATAGGCTCTAGATAGAACCTAAACTGTTCGACGGAAAGAGGTAACATATATTGTGACGCCTAAACGTCTGCCTTCGGTCACTTTATATTTCTATTTTAGACTTTTCAAACATACCTTTTGTAGTTCGTCTTAAATCTTTTTTCTAATTAATCCTCACAAAGTTCCTTACATTAGTTTAGGCTAGCTTTGCTCGTCATATTGCTCTGATGCCCTTAAATTCGTAGTAATTTGTGATAATTCGTGACAAAATTTTTATCAGCTTTTCTAAAGCCACTATATTTCAGTGATTTTTTGCCTCTATCTTTTTATTAATGTCCTCTTTAAAGCTCCTGTAGAAAAAGGATTTCTATACCTTTTATCTAAAAGACTAGTGATAAATTTAGTATTACTGGGAGGTTAAAATGACTAAAAAGCAGATAATAACCATTCTTGCACCATATTCCTGGTCGGCAGCAATAGTACCGGTTACCATCACAACCCTATTCTACCTCTATCAGGGGGGGAGCTTCAGGTTGGACCTCATCGTAGCCATACTACTTGCTGCAGTGTTGGGTCAGAGCTTTACCAATATAGTAAACTGCTACTCCGACTTTATGAGCGGACTGGACACCGAGGAAACAATATTTGACTCTGCAGGTTCAGTTATTGTGGGGGAGGGAGTTGATCCCAAGGAGGTAAAAAAATTAATGGGCTATGTATTTATAATCTCCGTCATCCCCATCCTCTACCTTACCTATATACGAGGTCCCCTTGTACTGATCTTTGGAGGGATAGGAGTCATCTCAGGTCTCATCTATTCAGCGGGGCCCCTTCCCATCTCCACAACTCCCATGGGGGAGATCTACTCGGGAGTAGTGGATGGCTTCTTTATCTCGGGGCTTTCCTACTTCATATACTCAGGGGGACTTTCCTGGGAGATCTTTTTCATCGCCATCCCGGCGGTGCTGTGGGTAACCACCATGACCTTTACCAATAGTATCTGTGATATGGAGAAGGACAGGTCCCACCGCCTTACCCTGGCTCTCTTCCTGGGAAAGGAAAGGTCTGTCCTGGCTCTGAAGCTCTTCTATCTGGGGATGTTTTCCTTCCTCATAGGAACAGTGGCCATTGGTCTTCTTCCAGTATCTATGCTCCTTCTCACCCTTACCCTTCCCGTTATCTGGAGGAGGCTCACAGGGATAACCACAGAAAACACCACTATGAGGAATAAATTTCCCATAATGGGTCTATCCTGTGGTTCCGGGATAATCTTCTTTAAGGTCTACACCCTGATTATGGCAGGGGAGATAATCTGGAGGGGAGTGATGACAGGATGAAGTTAAAAGATATAGAAATCCAGGAGTATTTTAAACTTATCGATGGAGAGTATATGAAGGAGCTCTCCTATATCACCTCAGAGAGGGAGGTCCAGACAGACTTTAAAGTTGCATACCTGATCCTCCACTTTCATATCTCTGGGAATGAAACTGGGGAACAGGAGAGAAACATCCTTCTGGGAGACCTCTTTATCTCCATCCTCACCGGGCGGCTCATCTCAAGAGACAGAGAGCTTCTGAAAAGGATTATTAACAGGATCTCCCACTGCCACTCTCAAAGGATTATAGGGAGGGGAGTATGCTACAGGGAAGAACTCCTTCCCCTTGCAAGGGGGGTGGCCTATGCTTAAGGAACTATTTAGAGATGACCTTATAAAAATAGAGGAGAGCATCTATACAATTATAGAGGAGATAGAGGATCCCCTTATAAGGGAGGAGGTAAAGAGGCTTGTAGCTTCTGGCGGAAAGAGGCTCAGACCCCTCTTTCTCATCTGGGCTGCCAGAGCAGGCACTCTGAATGACCGGTGCTACAGAGCTGCTGCATCCCTGGAGCTCCTCCATACCGCCTCCCTCATCCACGACGACATCATAGACAGAAGTTTCACTAGGAGGGGAGAGGCTACCACCCTGAAGGTCCACGGCGGAGAGGAAGCCACCTCCATAGGAGCTGTTCTCTCCCTCTTTGCCATAGATCAGATAACATCAATAGGAGATGAAGAGGTATCCCGCCTTCTGGTATCCACCCTTAAGGACCTCTGTCTGGGAGAGATCAAGCAGCTGGAGGAGAGGTACAGCTTTCAGTGCACATACGGGGATTACCTGGAGAAGATCGCCAAGAAAACTGCCTCCCTTCTGGCCCTCCCCTGCATTGCAGGGGGCATCCTTTCTGGAGCAGGAGAAGATATATCAAGGGAGCTCTTCTCCATAGGGTTTCATATCGGGTGCGCCTTCCAGATCCTGGATGATATAGGAGATATCATCTCCTCCCTGGAGGATACAGGAAAGGAGAGCGGGGAGGATATCAGAAGCGGAATAGTGACCCTTCCCTACCTCCTTCACATGGAGGAGGACGAGGTGTTTAAAGGTTGGATTGAAGCTCTTTCTCCCCACTCGGAGAAGGAGGATTTTCATAGAATTGTTGCTGCAGTGAGAGAATCCGCTGCTATAGAGAGGTGCTACCAGATAAGTAACTCCTATCTGGAGAGAGCTTCCAGGTCCCTCTCTGCTATCGATTCTTCTGAGGCGAAGAAGGGATTCACCTTTGTCATAGATCACCTCTACAGGAAGTAGAAGGATTTTAAATTGTTAAACACATCCCTCTCCCCAACAGGGAGAAGGGCTTGAAAAAGGAGGAACCATGAAGGATATTATTGTAATCGGAGCCGGCCCAGGAGGACTATCTGCAGCCATGCTCCTCGCTCATAGAGGATACAATGTAAGGGTCTTTGAAAAACAGGGGTATATCGGAGGAAGAAACTCCCAGATAAAGCTGGGAGACTACTTCTTTGATATGGGACCCACCTTCTTTCTCATGAAGGAGATCCTGGAGGAGATATTTAGAGAAACCGGGAGAAACCTTGAGGACTATGTGGATCTCATAGAGGTAAACCCCATGTACCGTTTAAGGTTTGGAGATGGAAAGACCTTCTATCCCTGGTCGGCTTCTGAGAAGGAGAGGATGATAGAGGAGATCGAGAGGGTATTCCCGGGAGAAGCTGGGGGCTACCTGGAGTATCTCAGGAGGGAGGAGGAGAAGTTTCAGAGGCTGATCCCCTGCCTGCAGATACCCTACTCCAACCTTTCAGATCTTTTTAACCTGAACTTTATCAAGGCCCTTCCCTACCTGGATGCCCATAAATCTCTCTACACCTCTCTGGGGAGATACTTTAAGGAGGATCTCCTTAGGCTTTCCTTTACATTTCAGGCAAAATATATTGGAATGTCACCTTGGGAGGCCCCTGGAACCTTCAGTATCATCTCCTACCTGGAACACAAGAAGGGAATCTACCACGTGAGGGGAGGACTTAACAAGCTCTCCCATGCCATGGCTGAGGCTGTTGTGGAGGAGGGAGGAAGTATCGAGGTAGGCTGCCCGGTAAGGGAGATCCTTTTTGAGGGAAGAAAGGCTGTGGGGGTGGAGCTTGCCGACGGAAGAAGGATAGAGGGGGATCACGTGGTCATGAACGCTGACTTTGCCATGGGAATGAAGAAGCTCATACCGGACACTCTCAAGGATAAATATAGGGACGGGAATCTCAGGAAGAAGAAATACTCCTGCTCTACCTACATGCTCTACCTGGGCATAAACAAGGTCTATGACAGCCTTCCCCACCACAACATTATCTTTGCTAAAAACTACAGGGAAAACATTACCGACATAACAGAGAGAAAGGTCATCTCCGAGGATTTTTCCTTCTATGTTCAGAATGCCTCTGTATCCGATCCTACCCTGGCTCCAGAGGGAATGTCTGCCCTCTATGTGCTGGTGCCGGTCCCCAACAACAAGTCCTCCATAAACTGGGAGGAGGAAAAATACTCCTACAGGGAGAAGGTTATAAGGGCCCTTGAGGAGGAGGGAGGTTTTGAAAATCTTTCTGAATCTATAGAGGAGGAGAGGATAATAACCCCTGCAGACTGGGAGAGGGATATGGATGTATACCTGGGGGCTACCTTTAACCTGGGACACCAGGTCTCCCAGATGCTCATCCTGAGACCCCACAATAAACTGGAGGGATATGAAAATCTATACATTGTAGGAGGGGGAACACATCCTGGAAGTGGACTCCCTACAATCTATGAATCTGGAAGGATTACAGCCAACCTCATCCACGGGGAGGTATAGCTATGAATAGTTTTGCCTTCCTGAGACTTGTATCTTCCTTCTACAAAAAGAAACTTCCAGACCTTAAAAAGATTCAGGAAAAGGGGCTCCTGGCTGTAAAGGTTGCACAGCACTATGCTCTTAGAGCAGACTTTCTTTCCGAGGAGATGTGCACCCACCTGAGCAAACTCTATACCCACAGCTACCCTGCCAGGGAGGAGACCCTCTCCCAGCTCATAGGGAGCAATGAATATCTCAGGAGTAACTTTGACTCCTGGGAGGAGACCCCCTTCTCCTCTGCCTCTGTGGGACAGGTACATAAGGGAGTCACAGGTAAGGGAGAGAGAGTTGCCATCAAGGTAATCAGGGGAAGCTTCAGGGAACCCTTTTTAAAAGACCTGCGAAGTATAGAGGGACTCATAGAGAGGATAGGAGGAGTGTGGCCAAAGTTCAACAAGATCTTTAACCCCATAGGGATCCTTGAAAATATTAAAAACTATACCCTGGAGGAGCTAAACCTTCTCCACGAGTACCGGGATACTGAGGAACTGAGGGAGATAAAAAACAGATGGGGGGAGGAGTTTGATCTCTCCACCCTTGATTTCCCCAGGCTCTACAGGGAGCTCTCCTCTGAAAATCTCCTGGTATCACAGTATATAGAGGGGGAAACCTTTGACAGTCTTTTAAGCAGAGGGGAGCTCACCTACGATACCCTCCTTGAACTGTTCAGGCTGCACAGCTTCTATATCTTCAGGGTGGGAACCTTTCACGGCGACCTTCATCCTGGAAATATAATTCTTGGAAGAGATAGGAAGATCTATCTCATCGACTGTGCCGGCCTATCAAAAATATCTCCCAAGCTCCAGAGGGGACTCTTCTGGTTCTTCTACTACCTGAGCAGGTATGACTACCAGGGGGCTGCAAAGTACCTCAACAGGATGTCCCTCATCCCTATAGAGGGAGAGGTATACGACGAATTTCTGAAGAAGTTCCTCCTCCTCTACAGGGACTTCAAAGGAGCTACCGTTTCCAAGATAAGCCTTACAAAAAGGATGATGGAAACCATCAAGCTGGGGATAAACTCTGGAATGGATTTTGGAGATGGGATGTTCCCCGTTATAAAGAGCCTTATGTACCTGGATGGTATGGTTCTCAGGTGCAAACCCCAGGCTGTCCTCATGGAGGACGTGAGGGCGTTTACAGACTACCTCATAGACTGGATTCCGAAAGAATAATAAAAAGCAACATGACGTTGCATCCTTATAATCAGTAGGAACACTTATTATTTAAGGTGATTTTTTATAAACTCTATACTTTCCTTAACAATAAAAAAGACCTGAAGGATTAACTTCAGGTCTTTTATTCAGATATAGTTTTTAGTGCAGCTATCTGCTCGCTGTTTCCAAGAACCAGGAGCTTATCCCCCATGTTCAGTACAGTATGAGATCTTGGGTTCAGCTCTACCTCCCCCTCCTTCTCTATGCCTATAACTATGAGGTTGGTCCTCTGAGGTATCTGGGCTTCCCTCAGGTTGCTTCCCACAAGTTCACTTCCTGTGTTAAGGGGCACCGACGCAAAGTTCAGTCCCTCCAGACTATGATTTTTACTCATTACATCCAGAAAACTCACTATCTCACTCTGGGTTGCTGTAG
>CAYSGC010000027.1:12506-16004 GCA_964430145.1 uncultured Fusobacteriaceae bacterium
TGATTTTTACTCATTACATCCAGAAAACTCACTATCTCACTCTGGGTTGCTGTAGCAAACATCCTGTTAGCCGCTATCTCCAGGGGTGATATTATCTTATCCGCTCCAGCCCTTCTAAGCTTCCCCTCACTGCTTACCTCCACAGCCCTTGTAATTACCCTTATATTCCTGTTTAGGTCCTTGGCACTGAGGGTTACAAAGAGATTGTCCGCATCGGTAGACAGAACTGAAAGAAGAACCCCGGCCCTCTCTATACCAGATTTTTTAAGGACCTCGTCATCTGTGGCGTCCCCAAGGACATAGAGGATGTTGTCCCCATACCTGGCCACCATCCCCTCTACACTTTCAGGAGATTTTTCTATCACTACAAAGGGATACCCCTTCTTCATAAACTCTTCTATGAGCTTTTTTCCAGTCCGCCCGTTTCCCGCTATTATATAGTGACCTTTCAGTTTTTCAATCTTCTTATTCATCTTTACACTCCTCAGATAGGTTCTCATCTCACCCTCTACAAAAAAGGTAGTGAGACTGGTGGCTGCATAGATTACCACACTTATTCCGGAGAATATCAGGCCGCTGGTAAAGAGCCTCCCTGCAGGAGAGAGGGGGCTTACCTCGCCAAATCCCACTGTAGAAAGGGTTATTGCCGTCATATAGAGGGCATCTGTAAGGGTGTAACCCTCTATATAGATATACCCCAGGGTTCCCGTTATTCCGATGCCCAAAAGAACTGCCAGGGCCACCCATACCTTCTTCAATTCTTGATCCATAAAAGATACCTCTTATTTTTTGTATATGAGATCTACTCCCACTTCCCTAAGGATTTTTTCGTCTATCTTCTCGTTTTCCTTTATCTTATAGATAATTTTTCCTCCATAGGCTTTCGTTGTCTCTATGAGCTCTCTGTTTTCAAGGCTGCTGACCTCCACCATATGTGGTTCTATAAGGGATAGCAGGTTTTTATCCAGACTCTGGTTCCCCTCCTTGATGAGGATCTCATATCCCTCCTCTACATAGTCAAGGATCTCCTCCACATCGCTCCACTCCTTGAAGCCCTTTATCTCAAAGCAGATATTTTCCTTGCTCAGCTGATACTTATTCAGCATACTCTCTATATTGCTGAAGAGAAAGTCGCTGTCCTTTATATAGTTTACCCTCAGGGTATAGAAAAACTTCTTGTCCAGGTACCCCTTCTCCCTTGCTATCTTAAGAGCTTTATCCTTTACCTTTGAGATGAAGAATTCAAAAAAGTTTTCATCGTAGACCCAGTCATAGATCTCCTCCTTTTCAAGAGCCATATCCTCTGGGAACTCCTTAATCACTTTATAACCATATATCTCATTGGTTTCCAAAGCCCTTACAGGTACAAAATTAATCTTTACATCCTCTATCGCTTTCTTTAGATCACTGCAAATCGCCAAGCTAAAATCCCCCTAACTAAATAAAGGGCTTCAGACTCCAGGGAGTCGAAAGCCTCTCTATTCTTCATAAGTAATAGACAAATTATATCACCATCTATAGATTTGTGTCAATTTTTAGCTCTTTCCGACAATTTTTTAACCTTTTAAACTCCCTTGACCCATTCCCTTATGAGGTTAAGGTCCACATACCTGTACTCCTTTAGTTTTTCCTCGGAGAGTTTCTCCCCTCCCCCGTTTTCCTCCAGCTTTTCTGCCACACTGTGAGCTCCCTCGATAAACTTCATGGACTTTTCATCCATAAGGTGAGCTGAGGATGAAATTGCTATGGATTTATAGGGATTTTTTGAATCTGCAATATTGGACATAATGGGATCCGTTAAAAGGGTGTGTCCCTTATGGACCTTATCCCTTACAAGGTCCAATACATCCATAAACCTACCCTCCTTGAGATAGATAACTTCATCTGTCTCCTTGTAGAAATTGTACACCTTTCGATTGTTGGTTACCAAAATATACTTCATATGCAACTCCCTCCTTTGTTGCTACTTTATTAGCACACAAACTTTCAATAGTCAAGAGTCGGAAGCTTTTTTTAATGAAACTATCCCAGGTTTTTCAAGGGTTCTAGATAAAGTGTTCCGTTTCTAGCCATACATCTTTTCATCGAAGATCTTGCTGGCTAGGTCTACAAAGGTACTTCTGTGAACCTTGTCTAAACTGATGTGGGCTGTCTCATCTATTCCCTTGAGCCACTCCACCGCTGTAAAGAGTCCTGACTTATCTGGATCCACCCTGGATACCGTCTGCTGCCCGATGTCCCCTATGAGTATCATCTTACAGTTTTCACCTATTCTCGTGATAATGGATCTCATGGCATGGGCATCAAAGGACTGGGCTTCATCCAGTATTAAAACCCTGTTTATAAAACTGGATCCCAAGATGGAGGAGACATCCAGCACATCCAGCTTCCCCTTACTCTTGAGGGAAAGAAGAAGCTCCAGTCCATTCTTGCCCTTCTTACCCCTTATCTCGCTGATATTTTCAAGGGTAGTGGTATAGTTCCCAAAGTGGGTAAGAAGCTTCTCCTCTGTGTCCCCGGTAGTAAACCCCTGATAACTCCACTTATCTATGGGGGAGGTATTTTTTCCCACTATGACCTTTTCATATACCTCGTGCTCAAAAACCTGTTCCAGGGCAGCTGCTAGAGCCAGAAGGGTCTTTCCGCACCCCTGTCTGGAGGTGATGGTCACAAATGGAATCTCGGGACTCAATAGAGCCTCCAGAGCAAACTTCTGCCTGTCATCCCTGGCCTTTACCCCAAAGGCATTCCCGGCCTCAAACCTCAGCTTTACTATCCTCTTCTTCTTATTGTCATACCTTCCCAGAATCTTATTGTAGTCATAGTCTGTAAGACCGATAAAAAACTGGTTGGGGTACATATGCTCTATTCCCAGCTCCTCAAGGGTTATTCCTCCCTCACTGTAGAACTTCTTAACAGCCTCTACCTCTACCTTTTTTGTAAGAAGCCCGTTGTAGAGGTCATCTAACTTGTGCTTATCTGAGAGATCCATGTGTTTACACTTTATCCCAAGGGAGGAAGCCTTCAACCTCATACTGATATCATTGGTTACCAGTATATCCTCCCTGTGGCTGGGGCTGAGCATAAGGGATAGTATCTTATTGTCTGCATAGTTGAGGTCGTAGTTTTCCGGGAGCTCCCCTGAAAGCTTTTCAATGGAGCTCTTGAGGATCACATTGTTCCCCACCTCTATCCCCTCTAAGAGGTTTCCCTCGTTCTCTATCTTCTTGAAGTGTCTGAAAAACTGCCTGGCTCTGAACCCGCTGTTTCCCTCCCTTGATTTTAATTTATCCAGCTCCTCCAATACATAGATGGGAAGTTTTATGGTACAGTCTGAAAACTCCCTCATGAAGTATGGGTTGGCTATAATTATATTGGTATCTACTACATAAGTTTTAGTCATCTTTCCCCCTGGTGTTCTTGCAAAAATTTATCTAATATAATTGTACCACCATTTAATCCCATTCTGGATATTTTTCTTATGAAAACTTTAGTAGC
>CAYSGC010000027.1:16104-19552 GCA_964430145.1 uncultured Fusobacteriaceae bacterium
CCAGAAGCCATAAGAGCCTACTCCATGACCATAACAAACAGAGCTATGCTCTCCAGGGGAGTTGCTGGAGTAAGGGGAGCTACCCTTATAATAAACCTGCCAGGAAGCCCCAAGGCTGTAAAGGAGAGTCTGGAATATATCCTTTCTCCACTGGAGCACGGGCTGGAAACCCTCACCGGTAGAGCCAGCGAGTGTGCCAGAGGTGAAGATAAGTAATGGACTATATTATAGGAGGATTTGCAGAGGCTCTTAAACTGCTCCTTTCCATGGACAGGGAGCTCTACTCCGTTATCCTTCTCTCCATAGGGGTGTCGGCTACAGCTACCCTAATCACCCTGACCACAGCTCTTCCCCTGGGAGTGGCCCTGGGACTTAAGAGGTTTAGGGGAGAGGGTATTTTTTCCAGGGTGGTATTTTCCCTTATGGGAGTTCCCTCTGTGGTCATAGGTCTTACAGTGGCTCTTCTTCTTTCCAGGAGATCCCTTCTGGGATTTATGCAGCTCCTCTACACGCCATCAGCTATGATAATAGCCCAGGTTCTCCTCATCACTCCCCTTGCCACGGGACTTGCCTACAAGCTCTCCAGAAAGCAGGGACGGAAGATTAAAAACCTTGGAAGAACCCTTGGGGCTGACAGGCTGCAGATAGTAGCCCTTGTTTTCAGAGAACTCAGGGGAGAGATCCTTGTAATAGCCCTCACATGCTTCTCTCGGGCGATTACCGAGGTGGGAGCTGTTATGATAGTGGGAGGTAATATAAAGGGAAGAACCAGGGTAATGACAACAGCCATCTCCATGTTAAACTCCATGGGAGACTACTCCATGGGAATAGCTCTAGGGATAATATTATTTGTTGTTACCTTCATCCTCAACTGCATAGTGTACAGCCTCCACAGGGAGTAACAATAAAATTTTAGATCTTTCAGGAGTTAGCAATGATTAAGATAAAAGGGTTAATTAAAAATTTTGGCACCAGAAATATACTGGATATAGATGAATTGAATATAGAGGAGGGTAGTATCACAGCCATAGTAGGAGAGAATGGTCTGGGAAAGAGTACCCTCTTTAATATAATCGCAGGCCTGGACAGGGAGTATGAGGGAGTTGTGGAAACCGGTGTAGGCTCCAAGGAGGTCACCCTTGTACAGCACCCTCCCCTCCTTCTGGACAGAAGCGTGGAGGAAAATATCCTCTATCCCCTAAGGATAAGGGGAGTGGATAGAGGTTCCATGGAGAAGAGGGTCGGAGAGCTTCTGGACCTCTTTGGTATAGGGTATCTCAGAAAGAAAAACGCCCTCTCCCTTTCAAGCGGCGAGAGGCAGAAGGTGGTTCTTGCCAGGGCCCTTTCATTTTCTCCAAAGCTCCTTCTTCTGGACGAGCCCGCCTCAAACCTCGACACAGTGTCGGCGGCCACCATCGAGGGAGCCATAAAAGATTTCAACAGTGAAAACAAGGCCACCGTCCTTCTTATCAGCCACGACAGGGAACAGGTGGCAAGGGTAGCCCACAGGACTATCAACCTCAGAGATTATATGAAAAATTCTTTAACTGAAAAAGGAGACACTACCTATGATAGATAAACACGGAAGAGAGATAAATTATTTAAGGCTCTCCCTCACTGAGAGCTGCAACCTCAGGTGTCTCTACTGCAACCCCGACGGCTGCACCTCGCCGCAGGAGGTCCTCATGGATACAGAGGAGGTCATCTCCCTTATAAAAGGAGCTGCCAAGCTGGGAGTAAGGAAGGTCAGGTTCACCGGAGGGGAACCCCTTCTCAGAAGAGATATTGTAGAGATAATTGAAAGAACCAGCTGTATAGAGGGGATCGACGATATCGGCCTCACTACAAATGCCCTCCTTCTAGAGAACCTGGCTCCAGCCCTGAAGAGAGCCGGCCTTAAGAGGATAAATATAAGTCTGGATACTCTTAGGGAAAACAGATACCTGGAGATGACAGGGGGAAAGATTCAGAAAGTGTTTAAAGGAATAGAGGCTGCTCAGGAAGCAGGCTTCAATTCCATAAAGATCAACTCGGTCCTTATAAAGGACTTTAACGAGGATGAGATAGTGGATCTCTGTGAGCTTACAAGGGAGAGGGATATCCACGTAAGGTTTATAGAGCTTATGCCCATGGGGGACTCCACAAGCTGGAGCAGCCAGCACTACCTCTCCTCTAAAACAGTCCTTGAAAGGTGCCCGGAGCTCAAATTGGTTGACAGGGAGTATGCAGCTTCTCCCTCCCTTCTCTACTCCTATCCTGAGGGGAAGGGGAGAGTGGGAATCATCAACCCCCTTTCAGATAAGTTTTGCAGCAGCTGCAACAGGATAAGGATCACCTCCCAGGGAAGGTTAAAGCTCTGCCTTCACTCGGACAGGGAGATCGACCTTCTCCCAGCTCTCAGAAGAGGTGAGAGGATAGAGAGGATCGTCGAGGATGCCCTCACTTCCAAGCCCTCTGAGCATAAGTTGGAGGAGGGGGAGTATATCTCTAAAAATATGGTAACCATCGGGGGATAAGTTCCACCGACAGACAGCAGGGAAGTATCCTGCTGTCTTTTTCTTTTCCTCTCAATCTCAATACTTCACACCCCTCTTTTTCACTTTCCACATTATAGATATAGAAATCTACAATCCCTCTTTACCACCTCCTCAGATTTCCCCTTGAACTTCCCATAAAATTTTTGTA
Organism: uncultured Fusobacteriaceae bacterium; assembly: GCA_964430145.1. Taxonomy (GTDB): domain Bacteria; phylum Fusobacteriota; class Fusobacteriia; order Fusobacteriales; family Fusobacteriaceae; genus Propionigenium. The sequence continues at coordinate 18,790 of CAYSGC010000027.1, forward strand.
ATATACAGATAATTTAATCACACTAATTTTTGTTCGATCGATTTAAATAAAGTATTCAAGGGGGATAAGATGATATTAGGTGCTATCGAGGCTGGGGGTACGAAGTTTGTCTGTGCTATAGGTAATGAAAGGGGAGAAGTTTTGGAAAGGGTAAGCTTTCCCACAACAACTCCAGAGGAGACCATGAAGAAGGTTGTGGATTTCTTTAGAGGAAAGGGGATAATCTCCATGGGGGTTGGCTCCTTCGGTCCAATAGACCCAAACAAACACTCTCCCACCTATGGATATATAACCACTACTCCCAAGCCCCACTGGGGCAACTATAATATCCTGGGAGAACTGAAAAAGCACTTTAAGGTCCCCATGGAGTTTGATACCGATGTAAATGGAGCTGCCCTTGGGGAGCTAAAGTGGGGAGCTGCCAAAGGATTAAGCTCTGCCCTCTATATAACCGTGGGAACTGGAATAGGAGCCGGTGCTGTGGTAGAGGGAGAGATGATAAATGGCCTCCTCCATCCAGAGATGGGACATATCTATGTGAGAAAACACCCAGAGGATACATATGAGGGAGGGTGTCCATATCACAAGGACTGTCTGGAGGGGCTGGCAGCAGGACCGGCTATAGAGGCCAGATGGGGGATCAGGGGTGATATGCTCCCTGTAGATCATGAAGCCTGGGATATGGAGGCCTACTACCTGGCTCAGGCTCTTGTAAACTACATCCTAATCCTCTCCCCAGAAAAGATTATAATGGGAGGGGGAG
>CAYSGC010000028.1:0-19445 GCA_964430145.1 uncultured Fusobacteriaceae bacterium
CTTACCCTGGAGGTTCCAGATTTTACCTACAGGGATGATACCCTGAATCTTACCGCTGCCCTGGAGATTATAGACAGCGGTACCCTGGACCTTCTCCTAACTGCCAACACAGCTACAGGAGAGTTTAAGGGAAACCTCTCCTCAGAGAAGCTCCTTCTGGAAACCTCCCTTACCCAGGAGGGGGAGACCTACAATATTAAGGGACTCTTCACCGGAGGATTAAATCTTTCAGGGGACTACCTGGAAAAGGTATTTAAGGGAGACGGAACCCTCACCCTCACCCAGGGAGAGGTCTCATCCAAGGACAATATACAGATCCTATCTGCTGAAAGGGTGGATATTAAGCTGGAGGAATTAACCTATCCGGAGATAAGGGCAGTGTCCACAGGTAGCTTCAAGGTAAACCTTACTTCTGAGCTTCTTCCCCTCATGCTTAAGGAGAACCAGGATATAGCTGCCACAATGGGGGGCGGAGAGGTAGATGGGACCTATTCATTAAAGTATCCGGACATCACCATAACTCCCAAGGTAATTCTGGAGGAGATGGCCCTCCAGCCAACTGAGAAGATTACCTACGGGGTAACCCTCAAGGTTGCAGAGGGGAATTACACCATCTCCTCGAATCTGGAGAAGAAGATCTCCTCTATAGAGGGTATAACCCACCTGAACTCCCTCGATCTTGCAGACAGGGAGAAGAACACTCTATTCTTCAGAGGGGGAGAGGTCGACCTCAAGGGTGCCTTTGCAGAGGAGGAAAACAACCTCCTCATCAAAAGACTGATCCTCTCAGATGGAAGTATCACAGCCAAAGGGAACAGGCTGACCAACGTTTCTCTGGATATGTCCAATATTACAGATAAATCTCTGGATTCAGACCTTATCTTCTCCGCTTCAGGAGAGGATTTCTCCAAGGCTTCAGGAAAGATGAAGATTGCTCTCCCAGACCTTAAAAAGCCTGAGGACCTTAAGGTCAGTGGAGACCTGGATATAGATGAGCTGAGACTGGAGGGAGTAAAGAAGTTTGTGGAGGATCTCCCCTATGACCTTCAGGGAACCGTCTCCTCCAACTCCTACATCACCTACTCAAAGGAGAGGATTATCTCAGCAGGAACTCTGAAGGGTAGATCTGTAAAGGTTAAGGATAAGGAAGGCCTGGATCTTTCCATAGGCAGCCTGGACTCAACAATGGATCTGACCCTAGACGGGGAGGAAGCTACCCTTAATAACACCACCTTCTCCTTCAACAAGATCTCTGGAAGGGTTGACAGGGATACCCAAGTGGATCTACCGGCGGGAAAGATATCCATAAAGAGGTATACACCTTCAGATATAAACCTGAATCTCATAAACCTCAACAGCCCGGCTGTCACCCTCTATACTCCAGCTGAGGATAAGAAGGCAGATGCTGAAAAAACTGAAGCTAAAGGGGTTGCTCCGGCTCCTCCTAAGGAAACAGCTGAAAAGACCGGAACCCCAGCTAAGAAGGCTCCCCTTCCCAGGATATATGTCAAGAATACCGATATAAAGAATGCTACCCTTACCCAGGTGCAGGGAAGCAAAAAAACTGTCTTTAGAAATATCAAGCTCCTCTCCCAGAACTTTACCTCTGAAAAGAATAAGGAGTTTACAGTGGATACCTCCCTCTCCCTGGATGGTATCCAGAGCCTCTACCTCAAGGGTAGGGTCTCCCTTACCAGGGACTGGGAGTTTGATCCCAAGACCATAAACTTCAATGGTGATCTGGGAGTGACGAACCTCGCCCTTGCATCCTTCAATGAACACCTGGCTAAGGACATCCCCAACAGGATAGAGGAGGGGAAATTAAACTCAAGGGGTAACCTCATACTGAAGAAGGGAAAGATCTCCTCTGAAAGCAGGCTCAAGATCTCAGACCTTAAGCTGGGAGCCTCTACAGGAGTGGCAAGCAAGGTTCCCCTCCCTAAGATAGTGGATGCCCTGAGAGACAAGAAGGGGGATATAAATATCGTGGTTCCCATAGAGGGAGACCTCAACGATCCCAAGTTTGGGGTTGGAAGTGTCGTTATGGGAGTCCTTATAGCCAACTTCACCGAAGTCATAAAGACTCCGGAAAAGGCCATCTCCAACATCCTTACCCTGGGGAGCAGTGAGAAGGACAACGTGGTCTACTTTGACTACATGGACGCGGAGCCCAAGTACTCCGACCTGGATAAGCTGCGTAAGGTCATAGAGATACTTAAGGGAAATCCTGCAGCCAAGGCTAAGGTTACCATCTTTACCAACGACAAGGTGGAGAAGGGTCTCATGAAGACCAAGGATATCACTGGAATCCTCTTTGGCGGTAAGAAGGAAAGCTCCTCGGACAAGCTGGATGACCTCATGGATGACAGGAAGAAGTATATCGAAAACTTCCTCGGAGCAGAGGTAGAGAGCAGCAGGGTAGAGGTTATTATCTCCGACAGGGATAAGAACCTGCCCCAGGCCAAGCTTGAAATTATACAGTAAAAAGGAGCATTACGCTCCACCCCTTCCAACCTTATATAATAAAAAAAGGTGCTCCCTAAGGGACACCTTTTTTAATACCAGTAAGCGTTTTTTTTATGAACTTCCTTCAACAATCGCAATAAGGAGAATCAGCACATAAACTCGTTGGAATCGGGAAGCTCTCCTACGATAAAGCCTTCAGCTGTGATCATGCAGACCTCCTCATCTGCCATCACAACCATTCCACCAACTGTAGTTCCACCCTCTATAAAATACTTCACTGTATATCCGTTGATGGTAGATTCCTCTATCCCCTCCATTATCCCGGGACTGTAACTTTTTACAAACTCCATTAACATAGCTTTTGTCATACTTCCTCCCTTCCAACCGTGAGTTTTTAACTCTAAGTTTCTTCACAATGTCACAATCTCACCCAAAATCAAATCAAATCGCTATTCCACTCTCTAATCTCAACCTCAATATACTTTACATCGCTCATATTCCTTCATAATTTATTTTTTCACTAAATTCACATAGTTGTTTTTTTATAACTTGGACGGGAATATAAAAATATTGGACTTTTATAAAAATTGCTATATTTTGAAATTATAATTTTTGTATTATGCTGTTACTTCTGTCTTGATACAGAAGTAACCAAGAAATCAAGACCTCTCAAATGTCTCATTTGTAAAACATTCCCCTACGACCTTTGAAAGCTACAGTCCTCGTTCTGTGAGTAGAGAGTTTTGTAAAACACTGCGGAACTTATCCTGTTTAACGGTCTAGCAAATATTTTCTGGTAAAGCTTTATCGACTTGAGAGTTCATTTGATTAAATACTTATTAGGAAAACTAAAAAAAGGACAATTATGATATTGTCCTTTTCTTAGGCGAAGCTGCCAAGACCCTGCGTACTTCAAATACGCCCTCATGTTCGACATCCGGCACCTTGCTCACCGGAATCTCCAGCATGGGAGAAATGCTCCGAGCCAGAATAAAGCTACCAGCATGGAGATAGCTTCCAATTTGACCACCTATTTACCTCTCTCCAGCTCTCTGAATCCACATCTACCAGAGTGCCCATATAGGGCTATGAACGGAACTGGAAAACAATTCAGTGATCTTATTGCCATTAGATCCTAACAGCCTCTATATATATTACTTCTCATACATTAAAGGAATATTAAAATAGATTCGTTACTTCTCTCTTGAAAAAGAAGTAACCAAGAGTTCAAGACCTCCGATAATTGTCTTTTAGGGCAAGATCATAGTTTCCGTTCCTTCTATGGGTTCAAGATTGAACCTATTCTGCTCGACGGAACGAAGTTAATTCTTTCTGTGATGCCTGACGACTATCTTCGGTCATTAAAACTATACTTTTATTTACACTTGTTTTTTCAAAAAAAATTATGTATAATTTAGTAGCTCACATACCAACAGGGTATGAGGAGAATCCGGCAGTGATTACGATCCAGCCGGCTTTTTTATTTTTTGATATCTTTCATATTGCTTATCAAATTTTCTCTTACTTCCTTTTAAAACAACTGGAAATGCGGTTATTAAACGATAAGAGCTTTTTTTATTATCTTCTTCAAAAATAATTATATAGTCAGCTGTTCCCTCCTGGAATCTCAATTTTAATTTTGTTTTGGATTTTTTAGAATTATAAACTTTCCAAACTTTCACTAGTTTACTTTTTTTAGTCGCTAATTTTATAACTTCATCGATCCAAGTTATTCTGCTTCCACGATAAATACATGGAATTCTATCTAAGATTTCTATTAAATCATTAGAGGTTTCTTCCTCACAATGATTTGTATACTCACATACACCAATAGGAACTTCATTAGTACAAGGGTTTACAGTATATTTCTCTGTTTTATCTATGCTAGATAGATGCCAAAAAAATTTACTTTTTCTCTCTATAAACTCCTTATAATCTATAAAAATGAACTTCCCAAATAACCTTGAACGCTTCTTTGGATCTGAATAGATGTTTTGAAACTCATTATATATTTTATCAAAATTTTCATATAAGGGAATTGGCAGATATTGACTTCTCATCTTCTCCCCTCCCAAACTATATAATTAAATTTCTTTTCAAAATATTCACTTTTACCATTAAGGGAATAACCACTTTTTTCTTTTATTAATTTTATTATATCTAACTTACTTTCACTACTATTTAAACCTCTATGATAATAAGAAAAGGCTCCAATAATCAAATCTGTCAATTGAAGTATCTCAGAATGATCAGAATGAATTTGCTCAACTTTTTTTACAATTTCTCTTTCAAAATCATATATTTTATTACAAAGTACTTCATGTAACTTTCTTACCTTTGAACCACCATTAGTATCTTTTATGTCTATAAAAATTCTATAATTATCATTCTTACTTATCATATGGTTTAAAAGTAAAAAATACATTTTATAGTACCACTTATTATAATCACCTGAGTTGTACTTTTTATGATCTAGTTTCTTTTTCCCCTTTGCAACTACCCCTCTAAATTCAAGTTCTTTTTTATCAAAAAAATATTCTATCAACTCTTTATACATGTCTATTTTTCCATTCGAAACTTTAGTCCACTTTATTTCAAAATAAGGGCTAATTCCATGCTTTTCTTTTATAGCTCTTATTTCATTAAAAATATCTTTTTTTACTTTATCATCACAAGAAATTGCACCTAATACCATTATATCATTCCCGTCATTCTCTAAATGACAGCTCTCATCACAATATATAAGTTTCATTGCCTGCCCCCTTAAATCTTAACTGTTCATTATTATACAATAAAATAAGAGATTAAGCTAATGCCCTAGTTACTTCACTTATAAGTTTAGTCCTCATTGAGAAAAAAGAGTAAATGAAGTTATGAAAAAATGTAAAAAAGAAAAAAGGGATTAAACCCGTAGGTTTAATCCCTTTTACTTTTTTATAAGTGCTGTTCAGCAAGTCTTACCTTAGTAAGGGCTTCTTGTAGAGCTTTCTGAGTGGCAGCGATATCTCTGTCCTCTTTAAGCTTTCCAAGCTTCTGCTTAGCAACTTCTGCTTCCTTCTTAGATCTCTCTACGTCGATATCTCTTACGTCCATAGCCTCATCAGCCAGGATCATAACTCTCTCAGTAGAGATGTCCATGAAACCTCCAGAAACGAAGTATCTTACTTCCTCTCCGGCGTTTTTGATCTTCATCTCACCAATTGCAAGCTCAGCTACAAATGGAGCGTGGCCAGCAAGGATACCCATATCTCCCTCAGATGTTCTAAGCATCACAAAGTCTGCTTCCTGCTCAAGAACCTTTTTCTGTGGAGTTATAACTTCTAATTTGAAAGTCGCCATGATTACTCAGCTCCCTTCATTAGTTCCCTTGCCTTGTTAACTGCCTCATCGATAGATCCAACATAAAGGAATGCCTGCTCAGGAAGGTCGTCGTGCTTACCATCTAGGATCTCTTTGAATCCTCTGATAGTTTCCTTAACTGTTACATACTTTCCTTCCATTCCAGTAAACTGCTCAGCAACTGCAAACGGCTGAGAGAAGAATCTTTCGATCTTTCTTGCTCTGTTTACTACGATCTTATCCTCATCAGAAAGCTCGTCCATTCCTAGGATTGCGATGATGTCCTGAAGTTCCTTATATCTCTGAAGTACAGACTGAACTTCTCTTGCAGTGTTGTAGTGCTCGTGTCCGATTACCTGAGGCTCAAGTGCTGTAGAAGTTGAATCTAGTGGGTCTACCGCTGGGTAGATTCCAAGAGATGCGATTCTTCTTGAAAGTACTGTTGTTGCGTCCAGGTGTGTGAACGTAGTTGCTGGAGCCGGGTCAGTAAGGTCATCGGCTGGTACGTATACAGCCTGTACCGAAGTGATCGATCCAGTCTTAGTTGATGTGATTCTCTCCTGAAGTCCACCCATCTCTGAAGCTAGGTTTGGCTGGTATCCAACCGCTGATGGCATTCTTCCTAGAAGTGCCGATACCTCTGCTCCTGCCTGAGTAAATCTGAAGATGTTGTCGATAAATAGAAGTACGTCCTGTCCTTCCTTGTCTCTGAAGTTCTCAGCTACAGTTAGTCCAGTAAGTGCTACCCTTAGTCTTGCACCAGGCGGCTCGTTCATCTGACCGTAAACAAGTGCAGTCTTGTTAATAACTCCAGACTCGCTCATCTCGTCAAAAAGGTCTCTTCCTTCTCTTGTTCTTTCACCTACACCGGCGAATACAGATAGTCCTCCGTGTCCCTGGGCGATGTTGTTGATTAGCTCCATGATAAGAACTGTTTTACCTACTCCAGCTCCTCCAAATAGTCCAATCTTTCCACCCTTTACATATGGAGCAAGCAGGTCGATTACCTTGATTCCAGTTTCGAATACCTCTACTTCTGTTCCCTGCTCCTCAAATGATGGAGCTTCCCTGTGAATAGGAAGACTCTCTTCTGCGCTTACTTCACCAGCTTCGTCAACTGGCTCTCCTAATACATTTAGGATTCTTCCAAGTACTGCCTTACCAACTGGTACAGTGATAGGCGCACCTGTATCTATTACTTCTGTTCCTCTTTGTAGACCTTCAGTTCCATCCATGGCAACTGCTCTAACAACGTTATTTCCTAAGTGCTGCTGTACTTCAACAGTAAGAGTTTCCCCTTCACCAACATTTATCTTAAGTGCGTTGTAGATTTTAGGCAATTCGTTATCGAACTTAACGTCTACTACAGGACCAATTATCTGGGTAATGATTCCCTTATTATCCACTAAATTGCCTCCTTTATAGGATTATTTGCAAGCTGTATTTTATAGTGCAGCTGCTCCACTAACGATTTCAGATAGCTCCTGAGTGATTGCAGCCTGTCTCTCTCTGTTGTACTGAAGAGTTAGGTCCTTGATCATGTCCTCTGCGTTATCTGTTGCATTTTTCATGGCATTCTTTCTAGCTGAATGCTCAGATGCTGTATTTTCTAAGATAGCCTGATATAGTTGAATATTCAGGTACTTAGGAAGTAGTGATGAAAGTATACCTTCAACAGACGGCTCAAAGATATAAGTAGTGTTCTCCTCTACTTCCACCTTCTCCACTGGCAGTATCTTCTTAGTTACTAGCTCAGTAGCCATAGCTGAGATAAACTCATTGTATATTACATATACTTCATCAAAGATTCCCTCGTAGAAATACTCAACGATATTTTCGCTGATCTCCTTTGCTTTTTCAAACATAGTTTCAGGAATTAGCTGTACATACTCTGCCTTAAGATCGTAATCTCTCTTCTTGCAGTAGTCTCTGGCTTTCTTTCCAATGGCAATGACAGATACGTCCTTCCCCTTGTTTTCAGCCATAAGCCTTTCCATCTCCTTCATCGTCTGGTTGTTAAATCCACCACACAGTCCTCTGTCCGATGCCATAACGATGATACCCACCTTCTTGACTTCATCTCTTCCGTCAAATAAAGGGTGCTTTTCATTCTTGATTCCAGCTGCTATATTAGCAAGGATTCCTGCCATACTCTTAGAGTAAGGTTTAGACTGGTTTACAAGAGTTGAAAATCTCTTAAACTTTGTCGATGAAACGATCTCCATCGCCTTAGTTATCTGGTGAGTAGACTTTACACTGGTAATTCTATTCTTTATTTCCTTACTTCCAGCCATTTTCTCACCTCACTAACTGAAGTTCTTCTTGAAGTCTTCTACAGCTTTTCTCATCTTAGCCTCTAAGTCCTTATCAAGAGCCTTCTTTTCTAGGATTTCCTTTAGGATGTCAGAGTTGTTTCTAAGATCAGTTAGCAGCTCCTGCTCAAATCTTCTTACATCTGCTAGAGCGATGCTGTCAAGAAGTCCGTTGATTACCATGAAGAAAGATACAACCTGCTCCTCTACTGGGTATGGGTTGTACTGTGCCTGCTTAAGGATCTCCATGATTCTGTGTCCTCTCTCTAGCTGAGCCTTAGTAGCTGCATCTAGGTCAGATCCAAACTGTGCGAAGGTAAGTAGCTCTGTATACTGAGCTAGCTCAAGCTTTACCTTTGCAGCAACCTGCTTCATCGCCTTGATCTGTGCAGAACCTCCAACTCTCGATACAGAGATACCTGCGTTGATCGCTGGTCTGAATCCTGAGTTGAATAGCTGTGAATCTAGGAAGATCTGTCCGTCAGTGATTGAGATAACGTTAGTTGGGATATATGCTGATACGTCCCCTGCCATTGTCTCGATAATAGGAAGTGCAGTGATTGATCCTGCTCCTAGCTCATCCGACTGCTTTGCAGCTCTTTCTAGTAGTCTTGAGTGAAGGTAGAATACGTCTCCTGGGAACGCTTCTCTTCCTGGTGGTCTCTTAAGTAGTAGAGACATCTCTCTGTACGCTACCGCGTGCTTAGATAGGTCATCATATACGATTAGTACATGCTCACCCTTGTCTAGGAAGTACTCACCCATTGATACACCTGTATATGGTGCCATATATTGAAGTGGAGCCGACTCCGATGCTGTTGCAGCAACGATAGTTGTGTACTCCATAGCTCCAGCGTCCTCAAGTTTCTTAACGATCTGAGCTACTGTCGATCTCTTCTGACCGATTGCTACGTAGATACACTTTACTCCAGTTCCTTTCTGGTTGATTATCGCATCAAGAGCTACTGCTGTTTTACCAGTCTGTCTGTCTCCGATAATAAGCTCTCTTTGTCCTCTACCGATAGGTACCATTCCGTCGATAGACTTGATTCCTGTCTGTAGTGGCTCGTGTACTGGCTTTCTAGCGATGATTCCCGATGCTTTTCTTTCGATCTCCATCATTCTTTCACCCTTGATCTCACCCTTACCATCGATAGCCTCTCCTAGTGAGTTAACTACTCTTCCTAGTAGAGATTCTCCTGCTGGTACCGATGTTACCTGTCCAGTTGATCTTACTTCGTCCCCTTCTTTAACTCCAGTAGGGTCTCCAAGGATTACCGCACCTACGTTGTTTTCCTCTAGGTTCAGTGCCATCCCCTTTATTCCATTAGGGAACTCTAAAAGTTCTCCCATCTTTGCATTGCTTAGACCGTATACTCTCGCGATTCCGTCACCAACTTCTACAACAGAACCTGAAGTTTTTACATCTAAAGACTTTTTATAATTCTCGATCTCAGTCTTGATTATCGAACTGATCTCTTCCGGTCTTATTTTCAAGTGGTTACACCTCCTGCTTCATGAAATACCAGATACTCTAGCTCTTAGCTATAGTATCGAGTTGTCTTCTTATACTTCCGTCGATAATTTCATCTCCTATTTTGATGATACCTCCGGCGATAATGTTCTTATCTATTTTAACCTCAAGGTTAACTTTTTTACCTGTTTTCTTTTCAAGCTTAGCTATAAGCTTAGCCTTCTGCTCCTCTGTAGGCTCTAGTGCAAATGTTGCCTGAACGTCTACCATTTGGTTTCTTTCATAGTAGATCTTCAGAAACTCTGCTACGATACCTCTGATATTAGATAGTCTTCCCTTATCTACAAGGTAGAATAGGATGTCCATGCTAAACTCTTCCATACCTGCTAGCACCTTCGTCAGGAACTCCTTTTTTTCTTCATTCTTTACAAGAGGATGATCCACAAGGTTTTTGAACTCCTTGTCCTCCATGTAAAGCTCCATTACAGAGTTTAAATCTCCGTGCAGGTCTTTTACTTTGTCGCTTTTCTCGGCAATTTCATAGATTGCTTCTGCATATCTTCTACCGATCTGTGCGTCCATCATTTCTCTTCCCCTACCTCTTCGATGAAGTTATCCAGTAGGTTTGCTCCTAGGTTTGCATCAAGCTTTTCAGCGATCATCTTCTCTGCAAGCTTAACTGCTAGGTCAGTAACCTCTCCTTGAAGCTCTTTTCTTGCTTGTTCCTTCATTTTTTGAACTTCCACATCAGCAGACTTAATAGTCTTTTCTCTCTGAGTGTTAGCCTCTTTTAAGATAGATTCCTTTCTTTCCTCAGCCTTTTTCTCAGCTTTTAAAAGGATCTCTGTTGCTTCTGCCTTAGCAGACTTAAGGATATCTTCGCTTTCCTTATTTGCTTTTGCAGCCAGCTCTCTATCTATTTCAGCTTGTTTCAGCTCATTTCCGATCTTTTCTTTTCTTGCGTCTAATATCTTGGCGATAGGCTTTTGAAAGTACTTCTTAAAGAAGAACATTAGGATCAAAAAGTTGATTATCTGCCAAAACATGTTAATGTCAATAGACACTGCAGGCATATTTTGTGGTGCCAAGTCGTCTACCTCCTTCCTGTGAAGCGATTTTTATGCATCTAGTGCACTTGTAACAAATCAAGCTCTAAAGCTTGTTCATATGCTATTATCCAGCGATTAGTCCGATGAATGGGTTAGCGTATAGTAGGATTAGTGCGATAACTAGTGAGTAGATACCTGTTGACTCGGCTACTGCCTGTCCAAGTACCATTGTAGAGATGATGTCTCCCTTTGCTTCTGGTTGTCTAGCTACAGATTCTACTGCCTTTCCTGCTGCATATCCCTGACCTACTCCTGGTCCGATACCTGCGATCATTGCTGCTCCTGCACCTAGTGCTGACGCTGCTAGTACTATTGTTCTTAATAAAGTCATTTCCATTTTTAGTTGCCTCCTTTTAATAATAAGATCTCATTTTATAAAAATAGTATCTTTTAAAAACCTTTTTAATCTTCTATGTATTCATGCCCATCTAGTGACCCCTGGATATAAACCATTGTCAGCATGATGAATACAAAACTCTGTACCACTCCACTGAATAGATCGAAGTACAGGTGCATTGGTGCTGGTACTACTGCTGGAGCTGCTGTATATAGCAGTCCAATGATAACCATACCTGCAAACATATTACCAAAAAGTCTGATAGAGATGTTTGTTGGCTTTGCTAGCTCTCCTACTAAGTTAATTGGGAACATTAGAGGCATAGGCTCAAATAGTCCTTTGATATAACCTAGAGGACCTCCTACTTTAAATGATGCTGCTAAGAACGTAAATGTTGTTATCAGCGCTAGCCCTACAGTAGTGTTTAGGTCTGCTGTAGGTCCTCTAAATGCAGGTGCTATCGTAAATACTCCCTCCTTGATACTGAATCCAGGAATTGGGAAGAACGATAACAGGTTGGAGAAAAGTATAAATAATAGTAGTGTTGAAATGTAAGTATAATACTTCTTCTTCCATGCCCCTAGAGTACCCTCAACTATACCGTCAAGACCCTCGTAGAGTGTTTCGAAAAAGGCTTGCTTTTTAGACGGTAACACATCAAGGTTGCTAGAAGCGCATCTGAAGATTAGTATAAGAACTGCCATAACAAACCAAGTACTCACTACAGTAATAGTTACTGGTAGTCCAAAGCTTCCTGGTGACATCTCCATTGCAAATGGGAAATCATGAAGAAACTCAGGAACCGGTACAAAGAACATTATCTTAGGTCCCTCTACTAAAGGTGGCGTTTCAAACCCTACTATGTTAGCCATTTTAAGAGCAAATGTTACCACTGCTATTATTCCGGCAAGAATTATAGGTCCAAATTTTTTCATAATCGTCTGCTTACCTCCTTTCTTATTTAATTTTATCTAGCTTATTTACAAGTTTTTTAAAAAACGTTGCCAATGTCATCAGTGCTATATTGGCCTTTACATTAAGAAGACCCATAGCTCCCCCTATACCCATAGGGGTTCCAAAGAACTTTAATAAAACTCCTAAAAATACACCGTATATGACATACCTCTTCATATAACCAGTAAGCGTTATCCTAAAGGGATTGTCACTCCTCACTGCTGCTTCAGCTTCCATATATATACTATAAAAGCACATTGCAGAGATTAAGGATCCTACAAATACACCAATATAGACAACAGCACTCCTTACCAATATACCATAAAGAAACACAATTAGTGAAGAGATTATCGAATTTTTTAGTATTTTTTTTATATCACTATTCATATATCCCCCAGAATTAACACAAAACAAATGAAATACCCTTTATTCCAAAGCTCTAAAAAGAGTCCCTTTGTTTTTTTATAACTGCGATTATTTTTATTTACTTCTTTTTCAGGATCAACCTGAAGACGTTATAGAAGCCGCTAAAAATCCCGATTAATAACAGTATTACGAACAAAACTGTACTGGAAAAAAAGTATTTTTCTATAACTTTGTATATAAATATAAAAAAAAGAATGTTAAAAACCATCACAAAGCCCAAATACCCTAGCAGGGAGGCATAGTACATAAATTCATTATATTTTTCATTAAATTTCATAGGCTACCTGCCTCTACTTACTCTTCTTCTCGAGGGTATAGAAGTATCTTCTCCCTGCAAGTTCAGAGTTTTCATATATCCCCCTTACATCCAGTCCAGCTTCTTCTGCGCACTGGCCTATCTCCTGGTGGGTGAATATCTTTTTTTCATAGTCCTCTATATACTTATCGTAGCTTCCCATGTCATTCTTCACAAAGAAGGTTGTATCTATATAATCCAGTCCACTCTCTTCATCGTACTCGTGCTCCCAGATTACAGTCATATCCTCCCTCTCGTCCAGGAAGACTCCACCGGGGAACATCTCCTCCATGAACTCCCTGTCCACTACATCAAATATATAGACTCCGCTCTCCTCCAGGTGGTCGTATATCCCTCTGAAGAGCTTTACCAGGTCTTCCCTGTTTGTCAGGTGATTCACCGTGTCGAACATAGACACTATTACATCGTACCTCTTACCTAGAGAGAGCTTTCTCATGTCCTGCTCATAGAGAGGCAGCTCTACTCCTTCACTGTTCAACTTTTCACTAGCTCTCTTTAGCATTCCAGAGGACAGATCTGCCCCCTCACACTCAAAGTCATGGTGAGCCCTCAGAAGAATTTCTCCCGTTCCGCATCCCAGGTCCAGAAGCTTATCTCCCTGAACCTCTGTTATGCCTATTAACTGGCAGAGAGTCTCATACCACAGGTCATAATCTGCATACTCCATAAATTCATCGTATACCTTTGAAAATTCCTTATACATCTTCCTTCACCCTTTCAAAAGGTCTTGAATCTGTTATTAGATTTTATCACCTTTTACTATCATACCATTTTTTTCACTATTTTTAAACGACATTTGACATAAGTTAACATCTTTTGTGCATAAAGTAACCAATTTTTCTGTTTAAACTGCTTTTTTTTGACCGCCAAGTTATTTATACTTGCTTTCCCCTCTATTTCCTTCACAGAAAAAGCATTTAAAAATAGGGATGCTCACACCCCTATTTTCATTAAAGTATTCAGAGTTATACCAGCTCTTCCTTAACTACATTAGCTATCTCCTCAGCTACTCTGACTACCATCTCTTCCTCTTTACCCTCTACCATTACTCTTACAATGGGCTCCGTCCCGGAAGTTCTAACAAGCACCCTTCCAAGACCTGCCATCTCCTCTTCCTTTTTAGAGATGAATCCCGTTATCTTTGAGTTTTTAGACCATGTGTCCTTCTTGTCCCTGTCCACCCTTACATTGATAAGGGTCTGAGGCCAGTCCACTATCTCGGAAACTACCTCGTCCAGCCTCTTTCCGCTGTCTCTTAGGGACTCCACAAGCTTCAGAGAGGTCATTACTCCGTCTCCAGTCGGGTTGTAGTCCAGCAGGATTATGTGTCCAGACTGCTCTCCCCCTATATTCAGCCCCTGGCTCTTCATCTTCTCAAGGACATACCTGTCCCCTACATTTGCTCTAACAAGCTCTATTCCGTTATCTATGAGATACTTTTCAAATCCCATATTACTCATAACCGTAGTTACAACTCTGTCATTGTTCAGCTCCCCCTTCTTCTTCATATCCAGAGCAAGGGTAGCTATGATCTTGTCACCGTCCACTATTTTACCATTTTTGTCCACGGCAATCAACCTGTCAGCATCTCCGTCATATGCAAGTCCAAGGTCCGCCTCATATCCCATCACTACCTTTCCAAGGATTTCCGGGTGGGTAGAACCGCACTTTACATTGATATTTGTTCCGTTTGGAGCGTCGTTTATTACCACAATCTCAGCCCCTAGAGCTAGGAATGCATCCTTTGCTATCCTGTATGCAGAACCGTTGGCTGCATCAAGGATTATCTTCATACCCGAGAAGTCTCCCTTTACAGTTGATGTCAGGTAATCTCTGTATAGGTAGTAGTCATCGTCTGCCACCTTAAACTTTCCTACCTTGTCCCCAGGCATACACTCCTTGGAGATATTTTCAAAGTCGTCCATAAGGGCTTCCAGCTCCAGCTCCACCTCATCTGGCAGCTTGTAACCAGTGGCAGCAAAGATCTTGATTCCGTTGTCCTTTGCCGGGTTGTGGGATGCTGATATCATGATCCCCGCCTGAGCCTTCTTCTTTCTTGTGATATATGATACTCCCGGAGTAGGTATTACTCCTACAAAATCTATATTTACTCCCATGGAGGTAAGTCCTGCAAACAGTGCCGATCTCAGCATATATCCCGAGATTCTTGTGTCGCTTCCCATTATTACAGTTATATTCTTCTTCTCTGGATTCTTCTTCCTTAAGTAGTATCCCAGGGCATATCCAAGTCTCAGTGCTATATCCACTGTAAGCTCCTTGTTAGCTTCTCCCCTTATTCCGTCTGTTCCAAAGTATTTCCTCATATACTCCTCCTCTTTAAATTCATCTTTTCACCTAGATAACCTGTGAAGATTCCAGATGCACACCCTATGGATAAAAATATCAGCACAAAGGTCAGTATGGATCTGGAGTAAAACTCTATATTTCTAAATAGCAGAAAGTACACCACAACCAGCTGGGTTGTATTGTGTATTACTGCTGATAGTGCACTTATAGCCAGCAGGCTCAGATTCTCCCTGAACCTGTATAGGAACACCATGGTTCCCGTACTCACACACCCCGCTGTTATACTTACAAAGAACCCCGGGGTAAATAACGTTCCGAGCATTAGACCCTGAATTACTACACGGAGCATTACCACTTCAAAGGCCATCTTCCTGTCAAACTTCTCCATGGCTATTAGGGTAGCCAGGTTGGCAAGTCCCAGTTTCATCCATGGGAAGGGTTTGGGGATGAGGCTCTCTGCTAAAGAAAAATAGAGGGCTACCAAGACTAAGGCAGCCAGGTATCCCTCTCTTTTGTTAAGCTTCATTATACTCTTAGATCTGCTTCCATTCCCAGAAGATCACTGTACTTTTCTATTATTGGCTTTATCTCAGTTTCAACAAACTCTACAGTCTGCTCACTTGCAAATCCAACAAAGTTCTTAGGGTCTAGGATCTCCAGTAATCTCTTCTTATCTATGTTGAAGTTATCATCTGCGATGATTCTTTCAATCAGGTCGTTATCCTTTCCTTCTAGCTTTACAACCTTTCCAGCTTCCATAGAGTGAACTCTGATAAGTTCGTGAAGCTCCTGTCTGTCTCCACCGTTCTTTACACCCTCCATGATGATGTACTCAGTTGCCATAAATGGAAGCTCAGCCATTACGTGCTTTTCTATCATCTTAGGATATACCACAAGGCCGTTCATTACATTCTCCCAGATTACAAGGATTGAATCCACTGCAAGGAATGCCTGAGGTACAGATAGTCTCTTGTTAGCAGAGTCATCCAATGTTCTCTCAAACCACTGGGTGGATGCTGTCATAGCAGTAGACTGCTGCATAGCAATTACAAACTTAGCAAGAGATGAGATTCTCTCACTTCTCATTGGGTTTCTCTTATATGCCATAGCAGAAGATCCTATCTGCTTCTTTCCAAATGGCTCCTCTATCTCCTTAAGGTTCTGAAGCAGTCTCAGGTCATTTGTAAACTTGTGAGCCGACTGGGCGATGTTAGATAGCAGGTTAAGTATCTCCGAGTCTACCTTTCTGTCATATGTCTGTCCAGTTACTAGGAATCTCTTGTCGAATCCCATCTTTTCAGCAACCATCTGATCCAGCTTCTTTACCTTTGAGAAGTCTCCGTCAAATAGCTCCATGTAGCTTGCCTGTGTTCCAGTAGTCCCTTTTACCCCTCTGAATCTTAGAGTCTCTATTCTAAACTCCAGCTCCTCAAGATCTAAAAGCAGGCTCTGTAGCCAAAGCGTTGCTCTCTTACCAACTGTAGTCAGCTGAGCTGGCTGGAAGTGTGTAAACCCTAGAGTAGCCAGGTCCTTCTGCTCCATTGCAAACTTTGCTGTAGAATCCATTACAGTAACTATCTTTGCCTTCAGTATATTTAATCCGTCCTTTATCTGGATAAGGTCGGTATTATCTCCCACATATGCACTTGTTGCTCCTAGGTGGATAATCGGCATAGCCTTTGGTGCCTGAGTTCCGAATGTGTGAACGTGAGCCATTACATCGTGTCTTACCTCTAGCTCCTTTTCCTTTGCCAGTTCATAGTCAATATTGTCAACTACAGCCTTCATCTCTTCAATCTGCTCATCTGTGATGTTCAGCCCCAATTCCTTCTGAGATTCAGCAAGCGCTATCCATAGCTTTCTCCAAGTTGAAAACTTCTTATTTGGCGAGAAGTTCTCCAGCATCTCCTTAGATCCATATCTTTCCACTAACGGGTTTGAATAAACATTATTTTCCATCATTTCATCCTTTCAAATTCATTTTTTATGATTAATGTTTTAACTAGTGTTATTTTCCTAAAACCAGTATCAGGGCATCCTCCCCTGTATCCCTGTAATAACCCCTTCTTAACCCTATTTTCCTAAAACCTAATTTTTCATATAACCTTATTGCGCTATTGTTGCTCTCCCTTACCTCCAGCATGAGATCCGTTTCCATAGTTTCAAAGGACTTCTCTATGAGCTTTCCGCCCAGTCCCCTTCCTCTGTATCCGTCATCAACTCCTACCTTGATGACTTCATAGACATCCACGCTGTCACAGGTTATGAGGTAACCTGCTAAGGCACCTCCACACCATACTCCCCAGAAGGAGTAACGGTCATTCTCATACATCTCCTCTATCTCTTTTTCATTGAAATAGTTTGTTGAGAAACACTTTTTTTCCAGTTTCTTTACCAGGTTCAGCTCCCCTGGAGCTATCCCCCTCACATTCACCCTCATATCCATTACTTTAAAAGTCCTATCCTGTTAAGAGGCCAGAATCTGATAAAGGCCTTTCCCTTAATTCTGCTCTCAGCCACAAATCCCCACATTCTGGAGTCATAGCTTCCGTTGGTGTTATCCCCAAGGGCCAGGTAGTAGTCCTCCTGGACAATTCCCTCATAGGTCTTACCGTTGAGAAGCAGGCTTACAACATCCTCATCGTGAATGTAATCCAGTAACATCCCTGTTTTCTTGCCATTTATATAGAACTCCACATCTGGGAGTATCTCACTTATTGCTGCAGGAGCGCTTAGCAGCTCCTTCTGTATCTTCTCTATATCACCGCTCTTAAGTTCAGTAGTGTAGCTTGTCCCAGGTACAATCTTCACTGTATCCCCCTTCTTGGGAACCACCCATGTGTTGTAGCCCAGCTGACCGAGGTTGGAATACTCCCTCTCCTCCACCTTCCTTCCGTTGATATAAAGATGACCATACTCTATCGCCACAGTGTCTCCAGGTCTTCCCATAAGTCTTTTGGTGTAGAGTACCTTGTTCTCCACAGGTTCCTTAAATACTATTATATCCTGAAGCTCAGGCTTCTTAAACTTATAGATTACCATATTTCCAAAGAGTCTGTCCTTTGGAACTATAGTGGGTATCATAGATCCTGTGGGTACTAAAAAGTTTCCCAGATAGAATTTTTGTATCAATAGAACAAGAATCAGTGCCGACCCTATTGTCTCTATAAAGTTTACAGTTTTTCTAAGTATCTTTTGCGCCGTCTCTCCCTTTAAGCTGAGTATACCTATTAGCTTGTCTGAAAATGAATCCCTGTACCCTCTTATTACAGCCACCACTTCCTTCTCCTTTATCCAGAGAAAAAGAAATAGTGTTGTTAATACAAGGTAGAAGATGCCATTAACTATTATCTTGCTCTTCTCCATAACTTAGCCACCTCTTTATAAAAATTCTTCCTTATTATAACAGAAAAATCGCATTTTTTCGAACTTTTTAAGGGCATTTAATCCCCTAAGGGCTTTTTTATCCCCTTAATCTTTCTTAAGTTTTTCTCCCTTAATCCTTCACTGTTGCTTCATAAATGAAAAAGAGTCCTGGTTTAAAACCTGGACTCTTATAAAAGTAATAATTACTTTCTGATCTCTTTGATTCTTGCTTTCTTTCCAGAAAGTCCTCTTAGGTAGTAAAGCTTTGATCTTCTTACCTTACCGATTCTCTTAACTTCGATCTTCTCAACCATTGGAGAGTTAACAGGAATGATTCTCTCTACTCCAACTCCTGCAGAAATCTTTCTTACAGTGAATGTCTTAGCAACTCCTCCACCGTTTACTCTGATTACTACACCTTCAAAAAGCTGAACTCTTTCCTTGTCTCCCTCTTTAACTTTGTAGTGAACAACGATAGTGTCTCCTGCCTTGAACTGAGGGATGTCAGTTCTTAGGTAGTTTTGCTCTACTAACTGGATTAACTTTTCTTTCATTTTCTTCCTCCTCTAAGTATTCATTTAACTATTCCATTAAAGCGGAATACTGATTTATAACTTTAGTATTTTATCACGATTATAAGATTTCGTCAATCTATAAAACCTTAAATAACTTTATATGTACATATTCAATAATAACAGTAGTTATATAGATCTCCATCCATTATTTTAAAGGGCTCTCCTCTGAATTTGTCTTCTTATTTGCTTAAAGATTCCAGGCTAAGCCAAGGAATTATCCCCATAAACTTCTTCATTAAACATACTTTATTTAGATAACTTTATTATTACCTATATACAATAAAAAAAGTGCTCCTAAAAGCACCTTAAATTCATATGGCAGGACAGTAGGGACTCGAACCCTAAACCCGCGGTTTTGGAGACCGCTACTCTACCAATTGAGCCACTGTCCTATAAAAAAAACTTGGCGAATTCCTATCCTCCCAGGGGGCTGCCCCCCAAGTACTTTCAGCGTTTACGGGCTT
>CAYSGC010000029.1:0-16126 GCA_964430145.1 uncultured Fusobacteriaceae bacterium
TCATTCATGGTTTTGTTTTTAACCCATTATTATTTTAAAAAATCAAACCATGATAGTACCAATATAAAATTAACCTCTCAAATCATAATGTCTGCTGAAGTTTTCATTTTCTTGTTTTTATTCATAATACTTCTTCCTCTTAAAGATAACCTCAAGGGACAAATCCTAAGTTTCCTAGGGATTCTTCTTAGCGCCACCATTGCAATAAGCTCAACTACCGTTTTAGGAAATATAATGGCTGGAATCATGCTCAGAAGCATAAGTTCTTTGAAGATGGGAGATTTTATAATAACAGGTGATTATTTAGGAAGAATATCTGAAAAAGGACTCTTTCATATTGAGATTCAAACTGAGGATAGAAACCTCGTAACCATACCAAATATTTTTCTTATAGCTAAACCTATTAAGGTAATTCATTCTTCAGGAACAATAATTTTCTCTGAAATTTCCTTGGGATATGATTTGCCACCGAATTTAATAAAAGATCTGCTTATTGAAGCTGCAAAAAATTCCGGTTTAAAGGAACCTTTTGTGTACATTGTTACTTTGGGTGATTTTTCAATACTATACAGGGTCAGCGGCCTCCTTTCAGAGGTCAAACATTTGATTTCAGCCAAATCTCAACTAAATAATGAAATTCTTCATACACTTCATAAAAACTCCATTGAAATTGTATCCCCAAACTTCATGAACACCAGATCTGTAAATGATTTAAAGTTTATTCCCAAGGATCCTCTAAAAAATGGTTCTCAGAATCTTGGAGTAATTCCCGAAGATACAGTTTTTGGAAAGGCAGATATTGCAGAGAAGTTGGAGGATAAGATCAGGCAGTTGGAGGATATTAAAAATGAAATTGAAGAATTTGAAAAAATCATGGAATCAGCATCGGAGGAAACCGAGAAAAAAACCTTTCAAGACAAAATTACCAGATTAGAGAAGCTTAAAACTAGATTAAATAATGAAATAGAAAAAAGTAAGAACGATTTAAACAATGAAGATATTTAATTACAGAGGAGGTTTCTTATGGGAGGAAATAATAACAACGAATTGATCTTTTCCCTTCTCCTGGATGGAAAGGGAGGAGCTGTAAGCTGTGGATGGGATGAGATTGACGCCTGGTCCCCTGAGAAGGGAACCCTGTGGATCCACTTATCTCTCCCTGAAGACCCTGAGGGTGGATGGGTTGATAAAAAAAGCGGGATCTCAAAAAATATTTCAGAAGCTTTATTGAGCAGAGGAGACAGACCCCGGCTTCTAAAGGAAGAGGATAAGCTCTTCTTATCATTGAGGGCCATAAACTTTAATCCTGGGGAGGATCCTGATGATATGGTATTTCTTCATATCCACATGGAGGAGAATCGAATAATAACAATCCGCCATAAGAAGGTTTTGGCTGTAGACAATATTAAGTCTTCCCTTGAAGAAAACTCAGGTCCAAGAGACTCCTATGAATTCCTTTTGGAAATCTTATCCAGGATATCCTACAGAATTGGAAAGGTTATTCAAAATATCGACGATCAGATAGATGAGATTGAGGAGCTGGTAGTGGATAATGCTGATATTAAGCTCCGGTCTGTACTCTCCTCCCTGAGAAGGCAGGCCATCAATATCCGCCGCTTCCTCTCACCCCAGAGGGAGGTTCTAAATTACCTGGGAACCCTTGAGGTACCATGGTTTAAAAGCAAAGAGTTCTACAAGATAAAGGAACTGACGGAAAAATATATGAGATATTTGGAAGATATTGATTCAGCCAGGGACAGAGCAGCCATCACCCATGAAGAGATTAACAGTATCTATAGTGAACAGCTCAACAAGACTATGTATGTGCTCTCCATTGTAGCCACCATCTTTCTTCCTCTGAGCTTTCTTACTGGTCTTCTGGGAATAAATGTAGGTGGAATTCCGGGAACCGATAACTCAATGGCATTCTTAATGGTCTGTATTATCCTGATACTTCTAGGTGTTGTGGAGTTTTTGATCTTCAAGCTAAAGAGGTGGATTTGATCATGATACTGGAGCTGCATATAGGTGAATTTCAACTGGGGAAGAGAAAGTAGGGTAAGGTTATAGGAGTCTGAATGATTTATAGGGAAGGCCTTGGGCAGCTGCTCTGTTCAGTGTGGATAGAGATTTATTCAATGGAATATAGTTTTCTTGGAAGGGAGTGGTCAGTATGGTTAAGGTCAAAGCCTTCATCTTACTAATTTTGTTGAGTATCTCTTCTCTGGGTAATGAAAAAAACTGGAAGGTCCTAAAAAGATATCAAAACAAGATACCAGATGAAATACAGTTGGAGATTAAGTATGAGGGAAGCCTCCCCCACTTTTTCAGCTATGTGTTTCCTAAAAAAAACAAAGTTAACTTAAGAGAAGGGCCAAGTTCAAAGAGCATCTTAAAGGGGATTGCAGATTACTTGGAAAAACTAGCTGTTTTAGAGGTCGTGGAAAATTCTCAGGGGGAAAAGTGGTATAAGGTATTAAACCCAGGGGGAGGAGAAGCCTTCATTCACTACGACACCGTGAAGTTTATGGAATTTAGATTTATTCATATGAGGGAAGAGATCTATCAACTGGAGGAGTTCATAGAGAAGGAGCTCTCCCGGGGAAGAATTCTAAGTGCTGTGGATGCATATCGGCCAAATCCAAGCAATAAAAATGCAAAAAAAAGAAAAGATAAATATGGAAATGTCGAGGAGCAGAGTGCAGCGGCATATTACAAGGGTGAGATGATATTTATTCCCGACGGAAGGCTTCTTTCTCTTTTGAAAAATAACGGAAAATCATCCCAGGTAAAAAGCCTTGGAGTAGATGAATTCCCCCTAGAAATAAACAATAAGCTTTTAAATAAAAACTTGAGAATAGGAGAAGTTCCAAAAAAGATTATTGTTGTATATCTCAGAAATCAAAATTTCGGTGTTTTTGAATGGATAGCAGATGAATGGACATTGATTTCTTATTCCTACAGTAAAACCGGCAAGGAAAATCATATTGGATATGAAACTCCCAAAGGTGTCTTTGTGGTATCAGAGGTCAAAAAAATAATGACCTATACAAACGCCAGGGGCGAGATAGTGGGATATGCTAATAATGCCCTTCGGTTCTCCGGCGGGGGCTATATCCACGGAACTCCCATTAATTATAAGGACAAATTTCTGCCTCCCTATCTAAAGGATATGAAGGAAGCTAAGATGGGAACATACCCTGAAACGAGAAAATGTGTCAGAAACACTGTGAAGCATTCTGAATTTTTATTTGATTGGATATTAAATGGGAAAAGTAAAAGAGGAAATAGTCAAATACCTGAAGATCCTGCGCTGGTCATAGTGATGTAAAAAGGGGCCCTAAAGCCCCTATTTTTTCATTACAATCGTTCTGTAAGGATATGGTATCTCTATTCCCTCAGCGTCAAAACGCTTCTTCACAGAGTAGTTTAGATCCCAAAGAAATTGAATCCCCACTGTGTTATCCTCTGCCCACACCCAGGCTTTAAGGTTAACAGAGGACTCCCCATAGCCTACAACCTTAACTGCTGCAGTTGGAGAAATGCCGTCTCTTTTTTCTGCCACTGTCCTATTGTCAAAGTAATCCTTGTGGTTGAGTATCTCCTCCCTTATGATGTTTATTGCCCTATCTACATCTGAATCATAGCTTATTCCGATCTCAAAAAACTTGCATACCTTCCCCTCTATTATATCCACATTCTCAATAAGCTCATTACTCATAGTAGCATTGGGGATGATAATTCTTTTATTCTCATATGTTCTGATAACCGTATGCCTCAGTGTGATATCCTCCACAACTCCGATTGGAGTCTTGCCAAGAACAGTTATACGGTCCCCTATCTGAAAGGGCTTAAATAGCTCTATAAGTATGCCGCTTAAGATATTTGACAGCGTCTGCTGAGATGCAAATCCAAGAATAACAGCTAAGATACCAGATCCTGCAAATATCGACTGGGAAACACTCTTAAAGATAGGAATAAATGAGAGTGCTATTCCTATTCCAAATATGTAGATTACCCCTGCAATAGAATATTTGATAAAGTTAAATTTTGAAACTTCCTGATTTGCCTTTTTCAAAAGTTCATTTATAATCCTTTTAATCAGCTTTACCATGTAAAAGGTAGCAACCAGGGTTAATATTGCAAAGACAAATGGTGTAAAGTGATTGAAAATCTCCATCGATCCCTCCGCCCCCTATCTCATCATTTTTTTGAAAAATAACTTTCCTTCAGCTTGTAATACTCCTCTAGATTCCCACCGCACTCCTCTATGCTCTTCCTTTTAAACTCTATATAGTCTTTCCTGGCTGCTTCAGAGTCTGAAAGAAGCCTCTTCATCTCCAGCTTTTTCCTCCACAGTCTCCCGTTTGCCTTAATAACAAGTGCCGAAAAAGTTCTTGCTCCGCTATCATCCTCCTTTACGAAAAGGCATCGTTCAGTGAGCTCTAAATAATTGAGCATTTCACGGTATCCCTTAGCCTCGAGAACCCGCCTAACTCTCTTTATACCTTTATCAAATTCTGTAAGACCTATCATCATATCTATTATAGGTACGGCCTCCATTCCTACAACAGAAGTGCTTCCAATATGCTCTATTCTCACTCCCTCTTCCTGGATTTCATTTAAAAGCTCATTTTTTTCTTCAACAAATTTTTCATTCCACTCAGGGGTGTATGAAACAAGTAGATCTTCTTCCATATTTTTCATAAGTAATCCTCCATTTGAATAATGTATTTAGTAAAATATCTTTTATATATCTTTACTTACTTTTGTATTATCCTCTTCCCGCTCCTTGACATTATTATTTTTTTTAAAGATATCTTCAAGGTCCTTCAATAAAAAGTGGTTGAGGGTAGTTCTGATTGCAATTATCGCTGCCAGCTGCCCTATGTCGTCCCAATTGGGAGTAATTATGGTTTTTAATATGCTGGCCCCTATAAGAAAGGCTAATCCCAGGGAAAAGGAGTGTCCTATCTCCAGCCTGCTCTCCTGGATTGCATCCAGGGACTTCTCCCGATATAAAAGATCCCTTGCATATATTAAGATAGCTTTGATTACCCCCAATAATATAACTACCGAAGCAAAAAGCTGACACATATTAATAATAATCTGGTTGATATCCCTTATAAAATTCTGCATCGTATCTTTTCCTCCTTTAAGTCATTAACCCTAAAAACTTCATATACCTCAATTTTTTGGGAAGCTGCCTTTAATGCCGGGCTATAAATGGTATGCTCTGTTACCCCTGCGCCATTAAACACTTAAGAGGCTGTACTCAATCACACAAAACATCTACCCTATTATTCTATAAAATTTTTTAAAACCTTTTTCTTCTGCTAAGAAGACGCTGGCCATTGATGCAGTTTTCCTGCAATCCAGAGGATAAAAAACATTTAAATAAGGACTATTCAAACCCTTTTGAGTTTAGATAGTCCTTCCATTAAAATAATCTTTAGATCGGTTTTTGTATTCTATTACAAAAGTCTTATAAAACTTCCATCAGAGGATCCTTAAGATTTTACAGTTGCATTCCCCTCCACTACATTTATAATACCCTTTTCAAATACTCTTTTCTGCATAACTCCTCTATATTTAAAACATATCATTCTTTCTGTTTTTAAAACAATGGTTTACTCGGTCTCCCTCAATAATCCTCAGCCAGTTCATCGTCAAACTCACAAAAACAATGGTAACACATCCCATAACCCTCTACATACTCTACCTCTTCCTCCCCATAGTAAGTAGAACCGCAAACCGGACATTCCACATACACACCTTCCATAGCTGCCTCCTTCTAACCTTTAATATCTTACTAAAAAATACTTCCATAAAATTACTTTCCGACCTTTGGAAATATCCTATCACTTTTATTTCTAAGATTTTAATAAAATTTAATTAAGATATTTTACTATAACTCAAAGAGCATTTAGCTTCTCTTTTTTGCCTTTAAAAATATTGCTATTCAAGGTATAATGTCTTGTAGTAGCGTAACCAAAAATCTTAACAGGCTGCTACCAGCTATTAAACCTTAAAGACCTATGAGGTCTTTTTTTATGCAGATAAAGACTTATTGAAGTAGACGGAGTGTGAGAAAATGGTAAGAAAGATAAAAAGAGCAGAATCTCTGAAAAAAAGGTATTTTGGAGAGCTTCTAAGCGAAAAGGAGATAAAGAAGCATGCAATGAAAAGTAAGTTTGGAACACAGGATCTGGAAGAAATCTACCAAAAGGAGCTTGCTGGTCACATAGTAAACTCCTTTATAAAGTGGAGTGCTAAGCTGGATATACCAGAGGATAAGATGCAGAATTTAAGCATTATCAAGGGAGAGGGAAAGGATTTCTGGGCAAAATATTATCCAGCTAATGAAACTTGGCAGTTCAGAGTGGCCATGGGAAGTCTGCCAATAGATATTATCGACTACCTTGTGCTAAAGGTGCTCTGCCACTACCATATCCAGGGAGAGGGGGAGGAGTTCCAGGCACTGATGTCAAAGCATATGTCGGATTTTCCTGAAAAAGCAGAGAAACTTAAGGAGATCGAGGAGCTGGGAGAGAAGTGGCTTACCAACAGATAGGTTTTATCAAAGGCTGCAGCTTCAGTTCTTGCTATCTAAAGACAACAGATAACATGAAAAAGGAGTGTATAAACCTTCACAGGGTTTATACACTCCTTTTATTTAAATACTCTAAAGATTATACCTAGTATGGATGCAGTACATCCTACTTATATATTTATCTTCTTTCCTCTAGATAAAAACTTAAATACCAGTAGGGAAAGAACAGACATAACTGTCAGTATAGTTGAGAGGGCAGCAGCGCTTCCAAAGCTGTCTCTGATTACCTCTGTATATATGGCAACAGCAATGGTTCCAGTTCTTCCAGTATACAGTATGATAGTGGAACTCAGTTCATTTATAGTTGAGATCCAACTGAGTATAAGTCCGGAAAATATCCCCGGTCCCATCATAATAGCAGTGACCTTGAAGAAGGTCTTCATTGGAGAAACTCCTAAGTTTATAGAAGCCTCCTCTATACTTGGATCTATCTGGTGGAGGATAGCTGTTCCCGATCTCACTGTATATGCCAGCTTCCTGATAACATAGGAAACTATAAGTATAAACCCTGTTCCGCTTAGAAGGAGAGGCCTCTTATTGAAGCACACCAGAAGTCCTATTCCCAGCACAGATCCCGGAATAACATATGGGAACATAATCAGAATATCCAGGATAGGAGCCAACCTGTTCTTCCTCTTAAAGATAATATAGGATAGGATAAGCCCCATGAGCAGCATAACCACTATAGATATAATTGAATAGAGGAATGTATTATAGATATTTGATGAAAGCTTATTCATAATATCATAGTAGCTGTCTAAACTAAATCCAGAAACGAATAGTGGCCCGTTGGTTTTCAGGAATGAAGTGTAGATAACAACTAACTGAGGCAGGAATGCTATGAAGGATATAACTCCTACAAAGAGTGTAGCTAAAACTCTTCTGTTACCTTTAAGTGCCGTTTCCTTAGGGGGTCTGAGAGCATTCATCTTATAGCTCTTCCTGGAGATTAGATACTTCTGAAGGAAGAGTACAATGGTAGAGCATGCTACAACCACAACACTGATAGTACTTGCTACAGTGGCGTCTCCCCCCATCTCGCTCATGAACTCATCGTAGATCATAACAGGTAAAACTTTGTACCCCTCACCTATAAGCATAGGTGTCCCAAAATCAGCCAGGGAGGTCATGAATACCATAAGAGCCCCTGCAGTGATGGAAGGCATTACCAGAGGAAATGTTACTGTAAAGAGCCTCTGTAACCTGTTCATCCCAAGGTTTTCAGCAGCCTCTTCCAGGGAGGCATCGATGCTGTTCAGGGCTCCCGAGGTATAGATATATACATAGGGAAAGAACTTCAGGGTAAATACAATTACTATCCCTGTAAATCCGTATATAGTTGGCATAACTATTCCAAGGGGACTCAGAAGGTTAGTGATCCACCCGTTTCTTCCCAGAAGCAGTATCCAGGAGTAGGCTCCGATAAATGGAGGGGAGAGAAGGGAGATCATGATAATGAGATCTAAAAATCCCTTGAAGTATATATTGGTCCTGCTCATGAAGTAGGCCACAGGAACCCCTATCAGGGTAGCAAAAAGTGTAGCGGCAAAACACACTGCTAAACTGTGCTTCAACGCATCAAAGTAATAGGGAAGTGAAAAGAAGTCCACATAGTTTTCCAGGGTGAACCTTCCCGTTGTAGAACCTATAAAACTCTCACTTATCAGTGAAAATGATGGGTAGATCAGAAATAAAAATATAAGCACCAGAGATGCGAGAGAAACTATATTCCAGAAGTTTAAATATTTATTTATCTTCATTAACTTTCCTCACTTCTGTCAAAGTATTTCCTCTTATCTTCAGGGAACAGAACTCCAACCTTCTCTCCTATACCCTTGATCCCCATATCCTTAGAAAATACCTTTACCTCTATATTTTCCTGATTTTCCAGCTTAACCTCATAGGACACGCTCTCCCCCAGGAATGTAGTCAGGGTAATCTCTCCATTGATATTCCCGGAATCCGCCTCTACAATCAGGGTGTCTTCAGGCCTTACAGAGAGAAGCTTTGAAGAATCTCCTGTAAGAGCTGTATCATAGATAAAGTTTGACGTTCCTATAAAGTTAGCTACAAAGGCATTGGCAGGAGATGAGTATATCTCCTCTGGAGTTCCAATCTGCTGGATTACTCCTCTGTTCATAACTGCAATCCTGTCGGAAACAGCCAGTGCCTCCTCCTGGTCATGGGTTACATAGATAGTTGTAATGTCCAGGGAGGACTGAAGCTTTTTAATGGTAGTCCTCATCTTAACCCTAAGCTTGGCATCCAGGTTGGATAGGGGTTCATCCATGAGCAGGATCTCAGGGTGGATAACGATAGCTCTTGCCAGGGCTACCCTCTGCTGCTGTCCTCCAGAAAGCTCTGAGGGCTCCTTGTCCGCCTGATCCTTCATCTCCACCATATCAAGGGCATTTAAAACTCTTTCCCTTATCTCATCCTTGGAAATTTTTCTGGCCTTTAATCCGTAAGCTACATTTTCAAATACGCTTATATGGGGGAAGATAGCGTAGTTCTGGAAAACCATTCCTATATTTCTCTTATGAGCAGGAATATTATTTATCTTATTCCTGCTTATAAAGATGTCTCCAGAGGTGATATCGTTAAATCCAGCTATCATCCTTAAAAGTGTAGTCTTTCCGCAGCCAGAGGGCCCCAGAAGGGTAAAAAATTCCCCTCTTTTTATATCCAGATCTGCTCTGTGAACAGCTGTGAAATCATCATATTTCTTGGTTATATCTTTTATGTTAACTCCCATCTTTTAACCTTATTCCTTTCCTGAAACTATATTTTTCCATCTTTTAACTATTGCGCCCTTACTCTCTGAAGCCCAAGTAAAATCATAGTCAACCAGCTTGATATCCGAGATAGGAAGTAATCCCTCTGGAGCATCAACATCGTCTCTTACTCCTCTGATCTTAAATTCGTTAGCCAGAGTAGTCTGAACCTCCTTGCTCACGATGTAGTCTAGGAATAATTTTCCATTTTCCTCGTTAACAGCACCCTTGATTAGTGCAGCAGCATCTGGAACAGCTGATGTACCTTCTGAAGGGTACACAATCCCAATATTTCCCCCTGCATTTTTGTACTTAACTGCAGATTTTTCCAGAGTCAATCCTATAGCATACTCCTTATCCACAACCCCCTTAGGAACACCTGAAGAACTTCCCAGGATCTTTCCGTCCAGGTTAGCTACAAAATTTTTAACAAAATCAAATCCAGCTTCTGTATCCTTTCCAAAGGCAGTTAAAAGAGTGGCTGTAATTGTATAAGAGGATCCAGATTTAACTGGAGATGCCATGGCAATCTTTCCCTTCCACTTAGGATCAGTTACATCAGCCCAAGAGGTAGGAATATCATCTCCACTTACTAGGTCTGTATTGTAGATTACAACCATAGGCAGAAGGGCAAATCCAAACCATCTGTCCTCGGTGTCTCTAAATAGAGGATCTATCCTATCGTGACTTGCAGTTTTATATGATGCAAAGTACTCCTTAAATGAGTTAAGGGATTCAGCCCCTCCCCCCCAGATAACATCTCCCAACGGGTTTGCGCTTTCAGCCTGAACTCTTTTTAGAAGCTCTCCAGTCCCAGCTCCAACAACATTAACCTTTATTCCAGTTTCCTCTGTAAAGCTATTTACAACACTGTTGATAAGCTCAGAGGGATGTGATGAATACACAGTCAACTCATTACTTTTAACAGATGCTTCGGAAGTTTTAGCCTCCTCCTTTCCGCAACCTACAAGTAACATAAGCGATACCGCCAACAGTAGATTTAAAATATTTTTCAACTTTTTCATATTGTTCCTCCCCGTACTGTTTTTTTATCAGTCTAATAGTAAACATTTTAGACAGTTCATTTAATAATATCAAATTTAATTGACCATTGCAATTTAAATAGTATTATCCTGTTCTCTCCCTGAAACTATATCCTTCCACCTCTTAACTATTCTTTCCTTACTCTGAGAAGCCCAGTCAAAATCATAGTCCAGTAGTTTGATCTCTGAGATTGGTCCCAGCCCCTTGGGAAGGGCAACATCATCTCTGACTCCCCTGATGTTAAACTTAGTAGCCAGAGTAGCCTGTACCTCCTCACTGGTTATATAATCCAGGAAGAGTTTAGCATTTTCCACATTGACAGCCCCCTTTATCAGAGCAGCCCCATCGGGAACAACTGAAGTACCTTCTGAAGGATATACTATTCCTATATGACCACCTGCATTTTTATACTTGATGGCAGAACTCTCCAGGGTCAGTCCGATGGCATATTCCCCGTCTACAACCCCCTTAGGAACAGCAGATGAACCTCCTAAAACTTTACCGTCCAGGTTAGCTACAAACTCCTTAACAAAATCAAAGCCTTCCTCGTTATCCTTTTCAAAGGCAGTTAAAAGGGTAGCTGTAATTGTATAGGCAGAACCAGACTTAACCGGGGATGCCATGGCAATCCTCCCCCTCCACCTAGGATCGGTAAGATCCCTCCAAGAGGTAGGAGCCTCCTCCTCCGTTACAAGATCTGTATTATAGATCATAACCATGGGCAGCAGAGCAAACCCAAACCACCTGTCCTCGGCATCTCTAAACTGCGGATCTATCTTATGATGGTTTATAGTTTTGTAGGGTTCGAAGTACTCCTTATAGGAGTTTAAGGATTCAGCTCCACCGCCAAAGATAAGATCTCCCAGTGGATTAGCACTCTCTGCCTGGATCTTCTTTAGGAGTTCCCCAGTTCCAGCTACAACAAGGTTGACCTTTATTCCTGTTTCCTCTGTAAACCCCTTGGTAACACTATTGATAGCATCGGGAAAGAGGGGAGAGTATACCGTTACCTCATTACTTTTATGAGGTACCTTATCCTCCTCTCTGCCACAGCCTGCCACCAGGAGTGACAGTGCCACTATTAAACTTAAAAACTTTATTAACTTCTTCATGCGATACCTCCTGAAATTGTATTATAATTAATCTAAAAGAACTACTTTTAAACAACAGTATAAATAGTATCAGGTTTATATATCTATTGCAATTAAAAGAGGAAAAATAAAAAACATTAGTTAAATCTTTAAATTCTATTTTATCATGTTAAAAAGTTAAAAAAGTAGTTTAATCGAAAATGACGACTATTAATAGGGATTATTTTTATGCTATACTTTTCTACAGAATCAGGACGAAGGAGATGTAAGATGAAGAAAAAACCTACACTAGTTATTATGGCTGCAGGAATGGGAAGCAGATATGGCGGCTTAAAGCAGATCGACTCCATTGGTCTCAATGGTGAGATAATAATGGATTACTCTATCTACGATGCCAGGTTAGCAGGTTTCGGAAAGATAGTTTTTGTTATAAAGGAGGAGTTTTACCAGGTATTTAAGGAGAAGATCGGGGACAGGATCTCAAAGTTAGAGGATATAGAGGTTAGATATGTATTCCAGGATATAAATTCGATCCCTGATGGCTATAGAGTTCCTGAGGAGAGGGTCAAGCCCTGGGGGACGGGACACGCTGTTTTATCCTGCAAAGATGTTATAGATGAGCCCTTTGCAGTTATAAATGCCGATGATTTCTACGGCTCAACAACCTTTAAGCTGATCCACGATGAACTTGTTAATCAAAAAAATGAATACGGGTATTCAATGGTTGGCTTTCAGCTGGATAAAACGATCAGTGAAAACGGAAGTGTAGCCAGGGGAATATGTACACTGGACACCGAGGGGAACCTGGTTTCAGTGGAGGAGAAAACCAAAATAGAGGAGGTTTCTGGAAGGATCTACTCCTTTGAAGAGAAGTATAGTTCAAAGGAAGACAAGGCGGAGCTTGTAAAGGTGGAACTGGAGGGAAGTACTCCTGTATCTATGAATATCTGGGGATTCATGCCATCTATATTCAGGGAGCTGGAGTCTGGGTTTGAAAAATTCCTAGATGAAAATATAGAAAACTTAAAATCTGAATTTTATATTCCCAGCCTTGTAGATGACCTGATCAAATCGGGTAAGGCAGTTGTTAAGGTATTGGAAACCGAGGAAAAGTGGCATGGTGTTACCTATCAGCAGGATAAAGAGGGAGTTGCTGAAGCACTGAAAAAGATGACCCCCGATATCTACCCAGACAGATATATAAACAGTTAGAGGAAAAGGCTATTTATGATATAGCTTTAAATTTTAAAAAAAATTTATTTTCTGAATCTGCCTCCAGGATGCGTCATACTTGACTTTTTAAAGTTTTACAGCATTGTGAACTAATTAATTAAACCCACAGTGCTTGTTTTATAATCCAAACAGGGGTAAAATCAAATTAAATTAAAGAGAAAACTTTGCATGACCGGCGGATAGTGGGACCTACTCACAGGGATTGCAATAGTATAGAAGCCGACCGCCTGGGCGAATAGATTGATTGTTTCAGTCTGTTTGTCCAGGCGGTTTTTTTATAAAAAAATTTGGGGGATGATGGGAATGAAAGGTTTTGAAGTGTGGAATGAGTTTATAGGTGGCAGATGGCAGGAAGAGATCGATGTGAGGGATTTTATTCAGAGGAACTACACTCCCTACTATGGGGATGAATCCTTTTTAGAGGGAGCTACAGAGAGGACCAGGGAACTCTTTGGAAAGCTGGAGAAACTCAGGAGAGTGGAGCTGGAAAGAAAGGGTGTGGTAGATATCGACACCCAGACTGTATCCTCCCTTCTTACCTATGGGGCTGGGTACCTGGACAGGGAGAAGGAGATAATAGTGGGAATCCAGACGGACAGCCCCCTTAAAAGAGGGGTAAACCCCTTTGGAGGGATAAAGATGACCAGACGGGCAGTGGAAGCTTACGGGTATAAACTGGATGACAGGATAGAGGACTACTTTGCCTATAAAACAACCCATAACGACGGGGTTTTCAGGGTATACAACCAGGCTATGAAGACAGCCAGAAGCACGGGTATAATCACAGGGCTCCCCGATGCTTACGGGAGAGGTCGTATTATCGGAGACTACAGAAGGGTAGCCCTCTATGGGATAGATTACCTTATAGAAAAGAAAAAAAAGGACAGAACCCTCTATGGCATGAAGAGGATGACCGAGGAAAATATAAGGCTTATGGAGGAGATATACAAGCAGATCGATTTTCTGGAAAAATTAAAGAAGATGGCAGAAATTTATGGATGCGATATCTCCATGCCTGCCAGGAATGCCAGGGAAGCTGTACAGTGGCTCTACTTTGCCTACCTGGGAGCAATCAAGGAGCAGAATGGAGCTGCAATGTCTCTTGGAAGGGTCAGTACATTTTTGGATATCTATTTTCAGAGGGATATCCAGAGGGGAGCCCTGGATGAAATAGGAGTCCAGGAGATAGTAGATGATTTTGTTCTCAAGCTGAGAATGGTGAGGCAGCTGAGAACTCCTGAATACAATGAGCTTTTTGCAGGGGATCCCAACTGGATTACAGAGGTTATAGGGGGAGTGGGAATGGATGGCCGTTCCATGGTTACAAAGACCTCCTACAGAGTGCTGAACACCCTCTATACCCTGGCACCTGCACCTGAGCCAAACCTCACTGTATTGTGGTCTGAAAGCCTTCCCGTGGAGTTTAAGAGGTTTTGTGCCAAGGTTTCAATGGACACAGACTCCATTCAGTATGAAAATGATGACCTTATGAGGCCTAGGTATGGAGATGACTACGGGATAGCCTGCTGTGTCTCTGCCATGAAAATAGGTGAACAGATGCAGTACTTCGGGGCCAGGTGCAATATGCCTAAGATACTTCTCATGGCACTAAATGGGGGAAGGGACGAGATCTCTGGAGTACAGATAGGACCTGTGATGGAGAGTGTAGAGTGTACTCCCCTGGATTACGACAAGGTTGTGGAGCGACTTGCCTTTTACCGTGAGTGGCTCTGTGAGCTCTATGTTAATACTATGAATGTTATCCACTTTATGCACGACAAGTACGCCTATGAAAAGACCCAAATGGCCCTCCACAATACCGAGGTGGAGAGGTTTATGGCCTTTGGAATGGCTGGTCTATCAGTTGTAGCAGACTCCCTGAGCGCCATAAAATACGCTAAGGTGACTCCCATAAAGGATGAGAGGGGAATTATAACGGACTTTGTGGTAGAGGGGAGCTTTCCTAAGTTTGGAAATAACGATGACAGGGTGGATGCAATAGCCTCCCAGATCACCGAGGATTTTATAGGGGATCTCAGAAAGCATGAAACTTACAGGAATTCAATCCACACGCTGTCCATCCTTACAATAACCTCCAATGTAGTTTACGGGAAGAAGACGGGAGCCACTCCAGATGGAAGAAGACGTGGGGAACCCTTTGCTCCTGGGGCAAACCCTATGCACAACAGGGAGGAGAGGGGAGCACTGGCTTCCCTGAGCTCTGTAACAAAGATACCCTATGATGCATGCCGTGACGGCATATCCTGTACCTTTAGCATCCCTCCAAAAACTCTGGGAAAAACAGAGGAGGAAAGAAAGATTATCCTGGAATCGATCTTAGATGGTTACTTTATCCAGAATGGACACCACCTAAATGTCAATGTTCTGGACAGGGAGAAGCTGGAGGATGCTATGCTCCATCCTGAGAACTATCCAAACCTCACCATAAGGGTATCTGGCTACGCTGTAAACTTTAACTCCCTGAGCAGGGAGCAGCAGAGAGAGGTAATAAGCAGAACCTTCCACAGTAATATATAGGTAAAACCTGATGACATTATTTGAGCTCTCTGGAGGACAACTCTGAGGGCTCTTTTTTTATTAGGACAGCTAAATCCCATCCCTTCTTTAAAAGAAAACGTAAACTTTTCATTAGTTCTTTTTTAACCTCCTCGCTAAACCAACTTTATCCCCCAGATGAGCTCCAGAGATTTCCAGATAACCTCTACTTTAGGGACGGAAAGAT
The DNA here is from genome assembly GCA_964430145.1 of uncultured Fusobacteriaceae bacterium. Taxonomy (GTDB): domain Bacteria; phylum Fusobacteriota; class Fusobacteriia; order Fusobacteriales; family Fusobacteriaceae; genus Propionigenium. The sequence goes on from CAYSGC010000029.1 coordinate 15,499, forward strand.
GCCATCTATCTACTGCCTTTATTTACTTTTCTCTCCCCTTAACTTCTCCCTGTTAAACTCCCGATCCAGCTAAATCCCAGGGAGAATCATTAAAAAACGATTGTAGTTTTTTAACTAAGTTAATAAAGTCATCTCCATCAAAGCCCATAATTTAAAGGGAAGTTTAAATAGCTCATTTTTTGTGAAAAAAGAACCTAAAAATAAGCGTAATGATCGATTGACAGACACTATTTCTAATAGTAACCTTATATCAGAAAAGAGGCATAAAAATAACAGGAGGAGAAGAGATGAAAAAATTAGGATTATTTCTTGCATCGTTAACACTTATGGCGGGACTCACAGGTTGTGGAGGAGAAAAACCAGCCGATACAAAAACAGATTTTAAAACAATAGGATTTACAATCTATAAGTATGATGACAACTTCATGGCTCTTGTTAGACAGGCTATCGAGGGAGCTGGAAGTGCAGCTGGTGACAATGTAAAAATCCTCATGAATGATTCGCAAAACGACCAGTCCAAGCAAAACGATCAGATCGACGTTATGATCTCAAAGGGAGTTGACGCTCTGGCAATCAACCTGGTTGACCCTGCAGCAGCTCAGACTATTATCGATAAAGTTAAGAAGGA
>CAYSGC010000029.1:16226-19382 GCA_964430145.1 uncultured Fusobacteriaceae bacterium
TCAACCTGGTTGACCCTGCAGCAGCTCAGACTATTATCGATAAAGTTAAGAAGGAAAATATCCCAGTAGTATTCTACAACAAGGAGCCATTCAAGGAGGCTATGGACAGCTATGACCTGGCTTACTATGTAGGTACGGAATCCAAGGAGTCCGGAATTATTCAGGGAGACCTTATTGCAAAGCACTGGGCTACTAATCCAGAGTGGGACCTAAACGGAGACGGAAAGATACAGTATGTACTCTTAAAGGGAGAGCCTGGACACCCAGATGCTGAAGCCAGAACAAGCTATGTTATCAAAACTCTAAATGAGGAGCACGGTATCACTACTGAGGAACTTCACATGGATACAGCTATGTGGGATACAGCTCAGGCCAAGGATAAGGTGGAAGCATGGCTTTCGGGACCTAATGCAGATAAGATTGAGATGGTTATCTGTAACAACGACGGAATGGCAATGGGTGCTGTAGAGGCTCTTAAAGCCAACAACAGATCGGACCTTCCTGTATTTGGTGTAGATGCTCTTTCAGAGGCTCTCGTTATGGTGGAAAACGGAGAGATGGCAGGAACTGTACTAAACGATGCACCAAACCAGGGACAGGCTACCTTTGATCTGGCTTTAAACCTTGCTGAGGGGAAGGCTGCTACAGAGGGAACTGCTTGGAAGCTTCAAGGAAAGGCAGTTCGTGTACCATATGTAGGTGTAGACAAGGATAACCTGGAAGATTTTAAATAAAAAGAATTCTTTAGAGAGGGTGCCCAGCACTCTCTCTTACATTTAGAGAAGGAGTATTTTATATGGAGAGAAGTTTAGAAAATCACGGAGAATATCTCCTTGAAATGATAGATATATCCAAGGAGTTCCCCGGAGTCAAGGCTCTGGACAGAGTCACCTTAAAGATAAGACCTCACAGCGTACACGCCCTCATGGGGGAAAACGGAGCTGGAAAATCCACCCTTATGAAGTGCCTCTTTGGTATCTACAGTAAAAGCTCAGGTGAGATATACTTTGAGGGAAAACCTATAAATTTTAAGTCCTCCAAGGAAGCCTTGGATAACGGGGTATCTATGGTTCACCAGGAGCTGAATCAGGTGCTTCAAACCAGTGTTATGGACAATATCTGGCTGGGAAGATATCCTAAAAGGGGGCTCTTTGTAGATGAAAATAAGATGTATGAGGACACAAAGAGAATATTTGAGGAGCTGGATATAGACATTGACCCCATAACCAAGGTAAAGACCCTTTCTGTATCCCAGATGCAGATGGTGGAGATAGCCAAGGCTGTTTCCTATAACTCCAAGATAATAGTTATGGATGAGCCTACTTCCTCCCTTACGGAGAAGGAGGTAACCCACCTCTTTAAGATTATAAACAAGCTGAGGGAGAGGGGATGCGGGATAATCTATATCTCCCATAAGATGGAGGAGATCTCGGAGATCTCAGACGACATAACCATCCTGAGAGACGGCCAGTGGATAGCCACAGAGAAGGTGGCCGGCCTTACCACCGATCAGATCATAAATATGATGGTGGGACGGGACCTCACCCACCGTTTCCCGGAAAAGGACAATAAACCAGAAGAGGTTATCCTGGAAGTAAAAGAACTCACAGCCAAGTACCAGCCCTCTATACAAGATGTATCCTTTAAGCTTCACAAGGGGGAGATCCTAGGAGTAGCGGGACTAGTGGGAGCCAAGAGAACCGATATAGTGGAGACCCTATTTGGTATGAGACACAGGGAGAGGGGGGAGATACTCCTTCACGGAAGGAAGGTAGAGAACCGTGACAGCCATGAGGCGATCAGACACGGGTTTGCCCTGGTAACTGAAGAGAGGCGTGCTACAGGGATATACAGCATGCTTGATATAAACTTTAATTCGGTGATCGCAAATATCGACAGATACACCAGTAAGTTTGGCCTTCTCAATGAAAGGAAGATGAAGGAGGATACCAGCTGGGTAATCGACAGTATGAGGGTAAAAACCCCTCACCAGAAAACCAGTATAGGCTCCCTTTCTGGAGGTAACCAGCAGAAGGTAATAATAGGACGATGGCTTCTTACTGAGCCAGAGATCCTCATGCTGGATGAACCTACAAGGGGAATAGATGTGGGAGCCAAGTTTGAGATATACCAGCTGATGATAGAGCTGGCTAAGAGGGATAAGGGAATAATAATGATATCTTCAGAGATGCCTGAGCTTCTTGGAGTTACCGACAGGATCCTTGTAATGAGTAATGGAAGGGTAGCAGGGATTGTGAATACCAAGGAAACAACCCAGGAGGAGATCCTGAAACTGACGGCAAAGTATCTGTAGAGGAGGAGTAGCGGTGGAAATTTCAATAGAAAATAAGAAGAAGAAGTTAAACGCAAAGGATATAAAGAGATGGATCATGGACAGGGGGATCTACCTTGTTTTGATACTACTCCTGGCAATAATAGTTGCAAAGGAGCCTACCTTCCTGAGCATCAGAAACTTTAAGAACATCCTTACCCAGTCATCGGTAAGGATAATAATTGCCCTGGGAGTGGCGGGACTAATCGTGACCCAGGGAACCGACCTTTCAGCAGGAAGACAGGTGGGACTGACAGCAGTTGTTTCCGCAACCCTGCTTCAGGCTACAACAAATGTAAATAAGGTATTTCCAAACCTGGGAGAGGTTCCTATTCCTCTTGTAATACTTATAGTTGTTGGGATAGGAGCTCTTGTGGGAATAATAAACGGAATAGTTATAGCCAAGCTTCATGTTACACCGTTTATTGCCACCCTGGGAACTATGATAATAATCTACGGGGCAAACTCCCTCTACTACGACTTTGTGGGAGCATCCCCCATAGCAGGTTTTGACAAAAGGTATTCATCCTTTGCCCAGGGCTCTCTGAATCTTGGAAGTTTTGAGCTTCCCTACCTTATAATCTATGCAGTGATCGCCACAGGGTTTATGTGGATCCTCTGGAATAAGACGAGGTTTGGAAAGAATATCTTTGCAATAGGGGGAAATCCTGAAGCAGCAACTGTATCGGGAGTAAATGTAACCAAGAATCTTATGAAGGTATACGCTCTTTCTGGAATGTTCTATGCCTTTGCAGGATTCCTGGAAGCAGGACGTATAGGTAGTGCCACAAACAACCTTGGAAATATGTATGAGCTGGATGCCA
>CAYSGC010000030.1:0-13126 GCA_964430145.1 uncultured Fusobacteriaceae bacterium
TTTCAAAAGTAGTGCCCTTGTTATTTTTTACCTATTGGAATATAATAATATGGCAGGGAGTACCTGATATCACAAGGATATCGGTACCTTAAAAGATTATAATTATTGGGGAGATAGAAATGAGTTTTAAAGACAGAAAATACAATATTGTAATAGACTACATAAAGGAAAAATTAAAAAGGGGAGAGCTGAAGTTAGGGGACAAGCTTCCCCCTGAAAGAGTTTTAGCTCAAAAGCTTAATGTGAGCCGTGCCACTGTAAGTGAGGCTATAAAGATAATGGAGATAATAGGATTCATCGAGAGTACCCAGGGGGGAGGTAACTACATCTATCAAAACCTGGAAAAGACCTTCTACAATCCCCTTTCTTCTATCTTTTTAATGACCGAGGGAGTTGAAAGAAACATCCTTGAATTCAGAAGGATGATTGAGGTTCAGGCTATAGAAGCCTGTGTTGAGAGGATCACCCAGAAGGAAATAGATGAACTGGTAAAAACTCACAGAAAGCTTCAGAAGAGTGAGGATGAGGAGGAGATGGCCCGTTTAGATAAGGAGTTCCACGATATAATCGCCAAGTCATCTAAAAACCCCTTTGTTGTGGGAATCTTCAGATCCATCTCTGAAATTTTGGAGGAATCCATAAAGATTTCCAGGAAAAAAGTAATTAGCAGGTTTGGAAAGAAGACGATCGAGGAGAGGCACGAGAATATATTAAGGGCCATAGAAGCAAGGGATAAGGCAGGAGCAAAAAGGGCTCTTGAAGATCACCTAAAGGATATAGATGAGAGCCTCAACTAACTAAAAAAAGTGAAAAAGTTATTTTTACTTGCATTTTGAACGAAAATAAAATATATAAAGATTAATGACATAGAGAAGTTTTATGACTTCTCTTTTTCTTTGAAACCGAAATTGGTCTGGCCAATTTCGGTAAAATTAAACCTTTGAAATTGGCTAGGACAATTTTCTTGTTTATAATTTCCGGAAGTATCCGGTTAAGGAGGTAGGTATGAAGATAGCAGTATGTGTTAAACAGGTTCCAGGTAGTTCATCTGTGCAAGTAGATCCTGAAACTGGTGTCCTTTTAAGAGATGGTGTAGATACAAAGGTAAACCCCTATGATCTATACGCTCTTGAAACTTGCTTGCAAATCAAAAAAATGAGAGGTGAAGGGAACATCGGAGTAGTTTCCATGGGGCCCCCTCAAGCTATGGAAGTAATTAAAGAGTCTTTTATGATGGGGGCAGATGAAGGAATTCTTCTATCCGACAGGAAATTTGCAGGAGCAGACGTTTTGGCAACAGCCTATACTCTAGCTCAAGGAATAGAAGCTCTCGGAGGTACCGATCTAATAGTTTGTGGAAAACAGACAACAGATGGAGATACTGCTCAAGTGGGGCCAGAGATGGCTGAGTATCTTGGAATTCCTCACATTGCTAATGTCAGTAAGATCTTAGAGGTGGGAGATAAAAATATTACCGTTGAAGCTGATATGGGAGATACTATAGAGGTTCAAGAGATCCCATTCCCTTGTCTAATAACTGTAGAAAAGGGAATCTATACTCCCAGACTACCTTCTTATAAAAGAAGATTAGAAACTCAAAAAAGAGACATAAAAGTTATCTCTCTTAAAGATTTTGAAGACCAAGATGAATCTAAATACGGATTAAAAGGTTCTCCTACTCAGGTAGAAAGAATCTTTAACCCTGAAGAAAATAATGATAGAGAGATGTTATACGGAGAGGACTCCCCTCAAAAACTTTATGATAAGTTAAATCAGTTAAAATTTATATAGGAGGCTAAAATGGCTGAATTAATTGTTAATCAAGAGAAGGTTACTCATAAGATATTAATGGAATTAATTGATCTATGTCCTTTTAACGCTATAGAGGATCATAGTGGTGATCTATACATTAACTCAGGATGTAAAATGTGTAGACTTTGTGTAAAAAATAGCCAAGGAGCTATCGAACTTAAAGAGGAAGATGACAAACCTCAAGTAGATAAAGGAGCCTGGAGGGGGATTACTGTATATATTGATCACTTTGATGGAGAGATCCACCCTGTTTCCCTTGAACTTATTGGAAAGGCAAGAGAACTGGCAGAGGTCATCAACCATCCTGTTCAAGCTTTAATTATGGGAGAGGATATTAAGATACTAGCAGAAGAAGTACTACACTACGGTGTTAATGAAGTTCATATATATGAAGATAAAAAGTTAAAGGATTTCAAAGTAGAAAACCATACTGCTGTCTTTGAAGATTTTATAAATAAAGTTAAACCATCATCTATCTTAGTTGGTGCTACTACCTTAGGCAGATCCCTTGCTCCAAGGGTTGCTGCCAGATTTAAGACCGGACTTACTGCTGACTGTACTATCCTAAAGATGAAGGAAAATACAGACCTCGTTCAAATCCGTCCAGCATTTGGCGGAAATATAATGGCTCAAATTGTAACTGAAAATCACAGACCACAATTTTGTACTGCAAGATACAAGGTCTTTGATGCTCCTGAAAAAGGAGAAAAGTTTGGAAAGATAATCACTCAAGATATCGATTCAAATTTATTAAACTCAAAGATAAATGTTCTAAATGTTTTCAAGAAAGAAAAGGAAGAGTCTATCTCAGATGCTGAAGTAATCATTGCTATCGGCAGAGGAGTTCAAAAAGAAGAGGATCTTAATTTTATAAATGAGTTAGCTGATCTTGTTGGTGGTCAGATAGCTGTTACTAGACCACTAATAGAAAATGGATGGTTTGACGCTAAAAAGCAAGTTGGACTTAGCGGCAGAACTGTAAAACCTAAGCTGATCTTTGCAATAGGAATACACGGTGCTGTTCAGTTTACTGCAGGTATGGAAAACTCCGAAACTATCATAGCTATAAACAAAGATGAAAATGCTCCTATATTTAACTGTGCACACATAGGTGTTGTTGGGGACCTATATAAAGTTGTACCTGAGCTTATTGAAAAGATTAAAGGAGGAGAATTAAATGTATAAAGCATGTACTTTAGAAGATCTTAATTATATAAAATCTGTTGCAGCCTCGCCTTCTAATGTCTTCTGGAAGGAGGAGATCAGTGAGGATTACTCCCACGATGAACTGGGAGGAATATCCAACTACCCGGATATCCTTGTTAAAGTAACAACTGCCGAGGAGATATCTAAGATTGTTAAGTATGCATATGATAACAATATCTCTGTTGTTGCCAGGGGATCTGGTACCGGTCTGGTGGGGGCTTCCGTTTCCCTCTACAGCGGTATTATGCTGGATACCACACTAATGAATAATATCCTGGAGCTGGATGAGGAGAACCTTACCCTAACTGTGGAGCCAGGGGTTATGCTTATGGAGATAGGGAAGTATGTAGAGGAGAGAAACTTCTTCTATCCCCCAGATCCAGGAGAGAAGAGTGCCACTATAGGAGGAAATATCAGTACCAATGCCGGTGGAATGAGAGCTGTTAAGTACGGTGTAACCAGGGACTATGTAAGAGGCCTGGAAGTTGTCCTGCCTAATGGTGAGATAGCTGAATTCGGAGGAAAGGTGGTTAAAAACTCCTCTGGTTACAGCCTGAAGGATCTGATTATAGGCTCCGAGGGAACCCTTGGAATAATTACAAAGGCTACCCTGAAGCTGCTTCCCCTCCCTAAGTTTTCAATCAGCCTTCTGGTACCCTTTGAGAACTTAGATAATGCCATCGAAGCCGTCCCTCAGATAGTTAAATCGAAAGCTATCCCTACAGCAATAGAGTTTATGCAGAGGGAGGTTATCCTCTCAGCTGAAGAGTTTTTGGGAAAAACATTCCCCGATTCTTCAAGTGAAGCGTACCTTCTGCTGACCTTTGACGGAAGCACCAGGGAGCAAGTGGAATACGACTATGAAACTGTAGCTGACCTGTGTATAGAGCTGGGGGCTATAGATGCGTATATCGTTGATACAGAGGAGAGAAAGGAAGGGGTATGGTCTGCAAGGGGAGCCTTCCTGGAGGCTATCCACGCCTCTACAGATGAGATGGATGAGTGCGACGTGGTAGTTCCTAGAAACAGGGTGGCTGATTTCATAAAGTACACCAAGGAACTCCAATCTGAGTATGAGATCAGAATTCCAAGTTTTGGACATGCTGGAGACGGAAACCTACACGTTTATATCTGTAAGGATGGAATGCCTGAGGAGATCTGGAAGGACAAGCTGAACAGTGTCTTTGACAAGATGTACCTGAGAGCAAGGGAGTATGGAGGTATGGTCTCCGGGGAACACGGAATAGGATATGCCAAAAAAACTTACCTCTCCAGCCAGCTCTGCGAAAACAATATAAATATTATGAAGGGGATCAAGGAGGTCTTTGACCCTAAAAACATACTGAATCCCGGAAAGGTATGCCAGTAAAAATAGTGTGAGATACAAAGGCTTAAATTGCATTAATTTTCACATCCTACTAGATACTCTCACTCCTCTTTAGGTGGGGGTATCTTTTTTATAGCAATTTTTCAAGAAGGAGGAATAGTATGTTGCTTTTTACAGCACTGATCGCAGTTATCTTTCCCTTGCTTTTTTTAGTTGTCCTGAAGATGCCCGCTAAGAAGGGAATGCTCGTCAGCTTTATAATATTACTTTTAGGTGGTTTTTTCATATGGAAGATGGGGACAGATATCCTGCTGGCCTCCACCCTCCAGGGAATCCATAAGGCCTTTACAATACTCCTCATATTGTTCGGGGCAATGGTTCTATTGAATATGCTCAAAGCCACAGGAGCAGTAGGGAGGATAAACAGAGGATTTGAATACCTCTCCAAGGATATGAGGATACTGGCTGTCATCCTGGCCTTTCTCTTTGGAGGACTCCTCGAGGGGGTATCTGGTTTTGGAGCTCCAGTGGCTGTTGTAGGAGCACTTATGGTTGCATTAAACTTTCAGCCTATAACCGCTGCCATCTTGGTACTCATAGCCAACAGCACTCCCGTTCCCTTTGGAGCTGTGGGGACTCCAATCTTTGTAGGGCTCAGTAATCTCTCTGAAATAGATTCAGGCTCCCTGAGAGAGGTTTCCCTTCTGGTAACTAAACTGGACCTATTTACAGGGACATTTATGCCCCTGCTTCTGGTGGCAGTTCTTGTCCTCTCCTTTGGAAAAAAGAATAAATTAAAGTCTATAGTTGAGATGATCCCCTGGTCCCTGGTAGTGGGACTTACATACACAGGATCTGCCCTTGCATATGTATCCCTCACAGGCCCTGAGTTTGTCTCTATCCTGGCCTCTTTAACAGGTCTACTGGCAGCTGCCCTGACCTGCAGGTACAATATCCTTGTCCCTAAAAATGTCTGGGTAGATGCCAGAATGGAGTCCGACAGTAAAGGTAAGGAGCAGGACAAGGAGGATATCTCACTCTTTAAAGCATGGCTACCCTATATACTGGTTGTCCTGATCCTTCTGGGTACAAGGATTATCCCGGCGGTTAAGAAGTTTACCCTGACTACGCTGAACCTCTCGTGGAAGAATATAATGGGTTTTCAGGATCTATCATCCAAGTGGCCCCTCCTCTACTCCCCGGGTACTGTTTTACTGGTAGTTGCCTTCCTCACTGTATTTATCCAGGGATCCAGGATAGAGGTGTTCACCAAGTCCTGCAAAACCTCTCTAAAGCAGGTGCAGAATGCCACCTTCACCCTGCTGCCTACCCTGGCTTTAGTTCAGATATTTTCAAATTCAGGGATGAATGGGGCAGAGTTAACATCCATGCCCCAGTATATTGCAAATGCCATGAGTTCTTCCCTATCAACCTCCTGGGTGTTTATAGCTCCCTTTATCGGTCTTCTGGGAACCTTTATCTCTGGAAGCGGTACTGTATCAAACCTCACATTTGCCTCTATCCAGTATGATGTGGCTACCCTGGTCCACCTAAATCCTATGCTGGTATTAGCTGAGCAGACCCTGGGAGCGGGAGTGGGTCACATTATCTGCGTAAATGTAGTAGTTTCCGCCTGTACAGTTGTGGGACTTTCCGGGAAGGAGGGAGAGGTTATAAAGAAGGTCTTTGCCCCAAGTATCCTATACTCTGCCGGAATTGGCTTGGCAGCCTTTCTTATCTTTGTCTAATAAGATAAAATAAAATTATTTCACCTGTAATATTATCACCTGCTTCCTTTTAAATTTGACTCCGTACCAAAAAAAAAGAATAGTGTCCCACTTTAAGTATACTAATATTAGTGGCGTTATTGGTATATTAAGAACTTAATTGATATCTTGAGGTGGGAAGGGAGTAAAAATGAAGGAGAATATAAAGGCTAAATATGGTATTGTAACAGCATTTGCACTGGTTATGGGTACAGTTATCGGGGTAGGGATCTTTTTCAGGGCACCTGCCATGGCAGCCCTCACCGGCGGAGACTTTAATGCAGTTTTAACAGCATGGGTGGTAGGGATACTCATGGTTGTGGCAGCTGCAATAGTAATAGCTGAGATATCCTCTATGGATACAGACACCGGGGGAGTGCAGTCCTTCCTGGAGAGAAGCTGGAACAAGAGGATAGGTTTTGGAGCCGGATTTACCCAGACCTTTCTCTACCTCCCTGCAAACCTGGCGCTGATCTCCTGGTTTGTTGCAGGACAGTTTTATGTGGCCCTTTTTGGCAGGGGAGGAAGCGGCATGGAGCAGATTATCCTGGCTGTTGTGCTTGTTACCACAAGCTTCTTAATAAATATCTATCAGCCCAAGCTTGGAGGAGCTATCCAGGTGGGATCAACCTTTATCAAGATCATTCCCCTACTGCTTGTGGGAATCTTTGGAATTGTATTTTCAGGGGTTCCCATTACCAGTGTGGGGGGAAATATGGCAGCTGTAACGGAAGCTTCTGGACAGGATTTTGTCACCAAGGTGGCAGCAGCCCTGGCACCGGCACTCTTTGCCCTGGAGGGGTGGATCTTCCTAGGGATCGTCTCAAAGGAGGTTAAAAACCCCGAAAAAAATGTTCCCAGAGCCATAGCCGGAGGCCTGATTTTGGTGGCGCTCTTCTATCTTCTCTTCACCTTTGGGGTATTCAAGGTGGCCACAGCAGATGCCCTGGGGTCCGGTGGAGCAGACAGCGCCAGTATTGTGGTAAGATTATTTGGTTCCAGTGCAGGAAGGCTATTAAATATAGCTATCCTCATATCTGCCCTGGGAGTGCTCAACTCCTTCACCCTGGCATATGTAAGAGCTCCCTATGCCCTGGCTGAGAGAAGGGATTTCCCCATGGCTGAGATACTTAGAAGGGTGGATGTAAAAACAGACACCCCTATATTCTCTGGCTTCACTGCCCTAGCTATATCTCTCCTCTATATGGGAGGGGGAGTAGCTATCGGGGGAGTAGAGGGTATAGAGGGAGTTTTAGGAATGCTGGCCGACATTACAATATTGATCTTCTACGTATACTACTCTATAACCATTTTAGGGGTACTGAAGCTGAGAAGAACTGAACCGGAAGCAGTAAGGGAGTTCAGAGCACCTATGGTAAAACTCCTCTCTGCAATAGCAATAGCAGGAACCCTCTTTGGAGGTTACGGATTATTTGCAGCCTATGCAAAAACAAATCTGCCTGTACTGATCTTCTATATCCTCTTCTCCCTTACCGGCTTCATTATCTATGCATCCTCCAAGGACTATGAGCCTGCATAGCCATAATATAAAACAAAAAAGAAGGAGCGACACGCTCCTTCTTTTTTTATTCTAAGAGGTTAAAATAGAAACCATCTATCTTTTTCTGATCTCCTCCCTGTATTCAAAGAGATTTTCCATGGATACTATAATTATGGTTCTCCTCCTCACCTCTATGAGCCCCAGAGACCTCAACTTCTTCAGGAGATTGGTTATCCCCACCCTGGATACATTTATATTATTCCCTATATCCCCGTGGGTATATCCCTCTACCTCCACATCCCTCTCCCTCTCTGGATACCTTGACCTGGCAAGCCTTAGAAGAAACTCCACCATCCTCTCCTCACTGGAGTAAAATCTGTTATAGGTCACCTGGTAGAGGGCGATATTGTACTTCCTTGTCATACTGTGGATAAAGTGGGAGTAGATGCTGCTGTTCTCCTCTATGACCTTCTCCACTATATCCCTGGATATCCTCCAGAGCTCCGTCTCCTCTAAAAAGTGGAGCAGGTAGTTCTGCCCCACTCCCGAGAGGACCTCAAACTCCCCCAGGAGCTCCCCGGGAGAGAGGTTGTATATGAGCTGCTCCTCTCCCCCTGAATCATTGAGGGATATATTTACCCTTCCCCTCTTAACAATATAGAGATCCTCCACTACATCCTTACAGATTATCCTTCCCCTCTTATAGCTCTCTGCCTTCCCCTTAGGTCCCAGCTCTCTCAAAAAGAAACTTCTCATCCTGTTCTGCTTTTCCTCATCAAATACACTTCTATACTCTGTATTCATAGACCTTCCCCCCCTGATTTTATAGAAGATACCACAGATAGTGTTGAAGATCAACTTTTTCATAAGTTCTTCCTTATCCATGGAGGACAAAAAAAGCACCGGATTGCTCCGGTGCCCTGGGGTTCCTAATTTTATTTAACCCCTCTCTTTACCATCTCTTCCACTACAAAGGTAGCTACATCATCTGCATACTTTCCAGGTCCGAATCCTGCATCATATCCCAGCTCCTTAGCCAGTTCATGGGTGATTCTTGCTCCTCCTGCGATAAGTATTACCTTGTCTCTGATTCCCTCAGCCTCAAGAAGCTCTACCAGGTGAGTAAGGTTCTGGATGTGCACATCCTTCTGAGTTACAGTCTGAGATACTAGAAGTGCATCGGCCTTAAGCTCGATAGCCTTCTTTACAAACTCCTCGTTTGCAACCTGAGATCCCAGGTTGTATGCCTCCACTCCCTTGTATCTCTCAAGTCCGTAGTGACCAGCATATCCCTTCATATTCATTACAGCATCTATACCAACAGTGTGGGCATCTGTACCTGTACTCGCTCCAACGATTACTACATCCCTCTTGATGTTTTCCTCGATGAACTCCTCTACCCCGTGCATATCCATAGTTTCCACATCAACTGTTTCCACGTGGATATCCTCATAGTTTACATGGTGTAACAGGTTTCCATATACCACATAGAATGAAAACTCCTTGTCCAGAGCCTCATAGTGGGATACAGCCGGGTTGTTGAGTCCCATCTGCTTTGCAAGCTGGATAGCAGCCTCTGCTCCTCTCTCACATGCCTTTACAGGAAGGGTAAGACTCACCTGCACCTTACCGTCATTCATGGTATCTCCATATGGCTTTAGTTTAGTGAGATCCAGTGTTTTATCGAAATCTTTAGATTCAGTAGAATATAATCCTCCAGACATTAGTTCATACCTCCGTGCATTAACTTGATAAATGGATTGAAGTAAGCCTCTTCCTTCTTAAATACTCCAGAAAGTCCCTTTCCTCCATCTGCAGGTCTCTTGATTCCTGCAAAGATTCCCTTTTCAAGGGTAGTGAAGATTCCCTCTCCCTCTATAACCTCAAGAAGATCCGTTGCTTTATTCAGAACCTCCTCAGCTCTGTTTGTGATGATTCCATTTGGCTTGTATGTAATCTCGTCTCCCAGATCCTTCATATTGTTGAAGATATATCTTGCATTTTCAATTGAAAGAGCTCTGTCGGACATAAGAGGTGTATGGATAGCCTCGGTCATCATTCCAAGAAGGTGAAGCTTCTGACCAGTCATGATAGTAACCATGTTAAACAGGGCATCCTGTACGTGTCCCTTAAATATGTTTCCAGTCATAAACTTTGTAGGCGGCATATACTTTAGCGGCGCCTTAGGGAAGATCTCCCTTGCCATCTGAGCCTGAGAAAGCTCTAAAAGGAATCCATTCTCTACATTTGGATCGATTTCAAATGCGTGTCCTAGTCCCATCTGCTCCTCTGGAAGTCCTGCAAATAGTGCAAACTGCTCATTGATAAACTGAGATGCAAGTACTGTGTGAGCTTCCTCTACTGCATCTGCAGTTGTAAGGTAGTTGTCCTCACCTGTATTTATAATTACACCGGCAAAACCGTTGATGATTCTTGAGAAGTACTGGTCTACCATAGTTCTCTTCATGTTGATATCTCTAAATAGGATTCCGTAGAGAGCGTCGTTTAGCATTACATCTAGTCTTTCAAAGGCTCCCATAGCTGCTATTTCCGGCATACATAGTCCAGAACAGTAGTTACACAGTCTTATATATCTTCCTTCCTCTTCTCCTACCTTGTCCAGAGCTTCCCTCATTATTCTGAAGTTCTCCTGAGTGGCCATTGTTCCACCGAATCCCTCTGTAGTAGCACCATATGGTACAAAGTCAAGAAGTGACTGACCTGTAGTTCTGATTACTGCGATTACATCTGCTCCCTGCTTTGCTGCCGCCACTGCCTGGGTAACGTCCTCATAGATGTTTCCGGTAGCTACGATAACATATAGGTATGGTCCCGATTTATCTCCGTGAGTATCCAGGAATGCCTCTCTCTTCTCCCTGTTTACTCTTATCTTCTCTACATTTTCCACAGCAACCTTGTCTATAGCCAGTTTGATCTCAAAGGCATCGTGCCAGTTGATCTTAGTTAGGTCAAGCTCCTTTTTCGCCACTGCCTCAGCTACCTCCTGAGGAGACATTCCAGTCTCTACCATGGCGTTACCTATATACTGAGCTGCTCCAAGACCGATATTTCCCTTTTCGGTTATGTGGTCCACAACTACGTTTGGTAGCGGTACTTCAAACTCATCTATTCCGTCTATTCCCAGTAGTCTGCAGATAGTTCTTTCCACAGCCACTGTTGTGTGAAGGTCTATAAAGTTCTGTGCATCCACAGCTATGTTTTTTGCTGATTCACGGGCTTTCGCCACTCTGTCCCAGTTTAGATTTAATTTTCCTTGCATCCTAACTTTCCCCCTTGTAATTTCTTAAGATATGATGGGTAAAATCCTCATGTATCCCAAGTAGCATGGTTATATTCAGTGCATCCTTGGGAGCCTCATACCCCTGGCACCTCTCCAGTCTGTAATCCATATATTTTTGAAGGATCCCTATGGAACCCTTCCTGTTTAAATCGATCTTTCTCTTGAGCTTCTCAAAATCTACATCCCTCAAGCCCACTACCTGATAGTGAACTATATCCTCGTTGACCACCCCGTCATAGTGGGTTGCCATAAGACTTATAGTCCCAAAGTCATTTAAGTACTCTCCCAGACTCTTGGCTATCTTCTGCCCCTCATAGGGGTTGGTTCCCCGGGCAAATTCATCCAGGGCTATAAAGCCCTGACCTCTGTGTAAAAATATCATTATCTCCTTTAACTTCATCATCTCTGCTCCGAAGGTACTGAGACCCTTGCTTATATCCTGCATATCATCTGAGATGAAGTCTATAAAATCAAATAACGGCATCTCTACACCCTCTCCCATGGGATAGAACCCCATCTGAAAGAGGAAGACATTTAATGTAATCGTCTTGAGCGCCACAGTTTTTCCGCCCATATTGGCCCCTGTAATTACAGTGGTCCCCTTGGACAGCTCTACATCTATGGGAGTATAATCCTGCCCCTGCCCCTCTACCATCTCCTTTATCTGGAGGTTTATGAGGTTCTTGGCTAAAATTTTACTTTCACTGTTGATTTTGGGAGATACCAGGTTAAAGTGGTTACAGAACCTCCCCTTGGCCAGGAGTAGATCCAGCCTTCCCAGGGCTGCTATATTCTCAAGCATCCCTGCCATGAGGGGTTCCAACTTCTTAGAGAGATCTTTTCTTATAACAAGCTCCTCTGCTCCCTCTTCTACAACCACTTCCAGCCTCTGCTCCCTCAGATCCTCTGCAGAATCAAGGTCGCCGGCCATAATCCTCTTCTCCAATTCCCTTTTTTTGTCCCTTATTTCCCTTAACCTCTCCGAGTAGGAGCTGTAGATGTGATAGGTTGGTAGTCCGTCCCTGTTTGGATCCAGAAGGGCTGTTATCTCCTCCTGAGAGGTAAACTTCACTCCCTCTATCTCAAAGTCTGAAAGAAGACCCCTCATCTCCTCTATGACCATACTCTGAACCTTGAGTTCATAGAGCTCCACCTCATCCAGTATCTTCCCCTTTTCACAGGAGATACAGGTATTTTCCACATCCTTTACCCTCATAAGGAGCATCTCCACCTTGGTGTAGAGTGCCCTGTCCTCCACTATCTTCCTTACCCTCTCTATCCTCCTATGTTCAAGAGCCAGAAGTTCCTCCTGCCCCTTTAGATAGGGTTTTAGATTCTGAAGCTTTCTTCTTCCATAGGGAGACTGTATCTGGAGCTTCTCTACTATGTACTCATATCCAATTTTTTTTCGCTGCTCCTTGTCCAGATATCTCATTCTCTCCCCCCTACTACATCTATTACCGGCAGATCTACAGCACCCTTCAGCCTGCTGTGAAACTCCTCTGAATCAAACTTGTATCCAAAGGGGGATACAGGGTTGCAGGTGAGTCCAACTAAGTTTATATTCTGACACACCTTAAACTTTATCCCGCACAGGTTGGCCTTTCTCCTGAGGGCAGGGTCTATAAACAGCTTGATCCCGTCCTCAGCTACTATATTGAGCTTCTCGAATTTATGTCTGTTCTTTATAAGCCTCTCTATCAGTGCAGGCACCACAGCTCCCCTTATAAAGATATAGTCAAATCCCTCCTCCAGCTCATCTACAATAAGCTTATCTGCCTCTAGTACACTCTCTAACTCTACCTTCTTCACCCCACCTGTTTCTCCTATAAATACTATCCTCTCCCCACAGGAGTTCTCCCTGTAAAGGTCCAGTATCTTTTCCGGAGCCTTCTCAAGTTTTAACAGGTCTATTCTATGAAGAGTTTTTCCAACAACTTCTCCCATACCAGGAGCAAGGGAGGCCCCCGTAGAGAGGATAACTGCGCTATCCCCCCTGAAGGTCCCCATCCTTCCCAGTGCTCCATCTATAACCACCAGCTCAGGTCCATACTCCAGCATCCTCTTTCTTACATAGGATATCTGTGTGGAGATAGAGGGCCCTGCCAGATCCACATACCCGTCGGTAAGGGCTCTGGCTATGATCACCTCTCCCATTGGGGTGGTTATATTGGTAGTTTCCAAGATCTCTCTTGTTATATCACTGCCAAAGA
>CAYSGC010000030.1:13226-18996 GCA_964430145.1 uncultured Fusobacteriaceae bacterium
GGGGTGGTTATATTGGTAGTTTCCAAGATCTCTCTTGTTATATCACTGCCAAAGAGGGCTTCCTTGGCCGTAGCCAGGATAGTCCCCCTCTCTACATATATCTTTGGCTTGTGTGTGTAGGTTACCCTGTCTGTATCCTCGCCGTCCCTCCCTATGGAGGTGAGGGCTACCTGCTTTCTTCCCCGGCACTCCTCTAATATGGCATTCAGTACAGTGGTCTTACCTACATTCTTCTCCATTCCAATAATAGAGACTGTGTCATGTCCCTCAAAGAGATTAAGCAGTTTCATGTCCCTCTGAAACCTCATGCTTTGCAAGGGTATTTGATCTCTCATGTCTAGCAAGGTTCTTAGGCTCTAGTGCCATCTCCTTACCGCTTAGAAGTTTTGATACTCCGTCATTTGAATGTCCTTCCTTACAGTGCTCACACTGACACTCATCCTTGTAGGAAGCTGGCTCACTATAAGTAGTTATTACTCCCTCAAAGTTTCTAAGAACTACTTTGTTAGGGCTCTGAGATACAACATACTGAGGCATTACAGGAGTCTTTCCTCCTCCACCTGGAGCATCCACAACAAATGTAGGTACAGCGTAACCAGATGTGTGTCCTCTTAGTCCCTCTATGATCTCGATTCCCTTAGATACTGGTGTTCTGAAGTGCTCTAGTCCCACTGAAAGGTCACACTGATAGATGTAGTAAGGTCTTACTCTCATCATTACCAGCTCATGTACTAGGTCCTTCATAACGTGTACACAGTCATTTACCCCTCTTAGCAGTACCGACTGGTTTCCTAGCGGGATTCCAGCATTTGCCATTAGGTTACATGCTTCCTTGGATGCACTTGTGATCTCATCCTTGTGGTTGAAGTGTGTATTGATCCATACTGGGTGGTACTTCTTCAGCATGTTAACTAGCTCTGGAGTGATTCTCTGAGGCATTACCACAGGAACTCTACTTCCTATTCTCACTACCTCTACATGAGGAATCTCTCTAAGTCTCTTTATGATATACTCAAGCTTCTCGTCTGAAATAAGAAGTGCATCCCCACCAGATAGAAGTACATCTCTGATTACAGGTGTAGCTGCGATATAGTCGATAGCTCTGTCGATATTTTTCATGTCGATTGCTGCGTCTGTCTGTCCTGCAAATCTTCTTCTAGTACAGTGTCTGCAGTACATAGAGCACTGGTCAGTTACAAGTAGAAGTACTCTGTCTGGGTATCTGTGAGTAAGTCCTGGTACAGGTGAATCCTCATCCTCGTGTAGCGGGTCTAGCAGGTCGCACTCTGATTTATGTAGCTCTGCTGCTGTAGGTATAGCCTGCTTTCTTACTGGACAGTTTGGATTTGCCGGATCGATCAGTGAAAGGTAGTATGGAGTTATTCCCATTCTAAGAGTAGAGATAGTAGTCTTTACTCCCTCCTCCTCCTCTGCTGAAAGAGTTACATACTTCTTAAGATCCTCTAGAGTTTCTATTCTGTTTCTTACCTGCCACTTCCAGTCATTCCACTGCTCGTCGCTTACATTTGGAAACATCGCTTTTCTTCTATCTTCATAGTTTAAATTCATCTGTCTATATCCCCCTTAAATTTATGCTACTAATATAGTATCTATCTGTTTCTTTTAAGCCCCTTGATCCCCTTTGATCCAGCCAAAGCGTTTACCCCCTGCTTCAGCTGGACAGTAATTAAACGTAAAGCTTTTCAAATAACTCTCTTATAACCTTTGAATCTCTGATGATTCCAAGAGTCAGGTCAGCATGGTTTTTCGCATATCCATTACCGACGATCATCTGAACGTCCTTACCTACTCCCTCAGCTCCTAGAGCAGCCTTAGTGAATGATGTAGCCATTGAGAAGAAGTAAACTATTCCGTCGTCCTTTGTAATAAGGATAGAAGACATCTCAGTGTTAGGTACGTTTACGTTGTTGATTACAACGTCGCATACGTCCTCTCCAGTGATCTCCTTTACCTTCTCATAGATCTCCACGGGCTTAGTAGCGTCTGCTACGATTACGTGGTGAGCCAGGTTCATATCAAGGATTCTCTTTGCATTCTCCTCGCTGTACTCGATTACGATAACCTTTCCATCTGGACCTGCATTTACCATTGCCTGGTATGCGCAAAGGATTCCCGATTTACCTCCTCCACCGATGATACATACAGTGTCTCCCTTCTTTACAAGTCTTTCAACCTGTGCAGGAGCTCCAGCTACATCCAGCGCTGCAAGAGCAAGCTTTTCAGGGATGTCTGCTGGAAGTACCGAGTAGATTCCGCTCTCAAACAGTACTGCCTGACCATCTATATCCACCTGGTCGTTTGATAGGTTGATGTTCTTGATCTTCTCGATCTTTAGCGGTGTTAGAGAAAGAGATACTAGAGTAGCCAGCTTATCTCCAACCTTTAGGTTCTTGTCTGGGAAGTTAGGACCTATCTCCTTAACCTCTCCGATCAGCATTCCACCAGATCCAGTTACTGGGTTCTGCATCTTTCCTCTCTCAGCTACGATACCAGTGATCATCTCCTCCATCTTAGCAACGTCTGAGTTACAAGCAGATTTCACCTGAGTGAAGCTCGCTGAGTCGATATTTAAAGTCATTACATCAAGTAACAGCTCATTGTCTGCAATAGTCATAGTGTTGTCGATCTTCTGTGCTGCCTGAGGCATTGTTCCCTTAGGCTCCATTACTCTGTGTGTTCCAAATGGACATGCTTTTATCATTGTTGTTACCCCCTCTATATTTGTAAAAGTTATCTTTTTAAATTTATTTATCTTCTATAATCCAAGTATCTCTCTTGCCTCTGCTGGTGTAGCTATCTCTCTTCCAAGCTCATTGGCTATTCTTACTACCTTTTCCACAAGTTCTCCATTTGACTTAGCCAGAACTCCTCTTTCCAGATAGATGTTGTCCTCAAATCCTACCCTTACGTGACCTCCGTCTATTATTGCTGCTGTAGCCAGAGGAAACTCGTGTCTTCCTATTCCAGCTACTGAGTAGGTTGCATCCGACGGAAGGCTGTTTCTCATGAATAAAAAGTCTCTCAGAGATCCTCCGATACCACCGTTAACTCCCATAACGAAGCTGAAGTGAGCAGGCTTCTTTATATATCCCTTCTTCTTTAATCTTACAGCCATGTCGATCATACTCTTATCAAAGCACTCAAGCTCAGGCTTTACATTTTTCTCCATCATCATGCTACCAAACTGCTTTATCATATCCTCGGTATTGACAAATATTTCACTTCCCCCGAAATTTAAAGTACCGCAGTCTAGAGTTGCCATCTCTGGAGCAAGTTCTACAGGCTGAGCTCTCTCCTCTGCTGTCATCCAAGCTGCTCCCCCTGTGGAAGGCTGAACGATCACATCTGGACACTGGGCCTTTATTGCATCTATGCAAACCTTGAATCTGTCCTTGCACTGAGTAGGAGTTCCGTCATCCTCTCTCACGTGAAGGTGGATGATACTAGCTCCCGCTTCATAAGCTGACTTTGCTTCCCTTACAATCTCCTCCACCGTATATGGAATTGCAGGATTGTGCTCCTTAGTTACCTCTGCTCCGCATATTGCAGCAGTTATAATAAGTTTTTCCAAGATAATCCCCCCTCTTAAAAATTAACCTAACCTCTGCTTATCTTTAGGTGTTACGCAGGTACCGCTTGCCTTACATACGATGATCGGCTCCTCAAGTACCTCTGCAGCTGAATCACTTATATCTGCTCTTGGAATTATTACCTTCCTAGCTTCGAAGACCATCTTTCTAGAAGTATTTCCTACCTTTACTATCTCCCCGGTAGCTTCTATGTAGTCTCCCGCATATACTGGAGCCATAAACTCTACGCTGTCATAGGCCTTGAATAATCCCTCATCTCCGTCGTTTCTGATAAGAAGCTCTGTAGCCACATCTCCAAATAGCTGAAGCATCTTAGCTCCGTCTACAAGATTTCCCCCATAGTGTGCGTCGTGGCAACTCATTCTCATTCTTATTAAAGCTTTGTTTTCCATCTATCCATCCTCCTATACCTTATAAATTTCCATCAAAAAAAGGCGCCCTATGTATCGACTTAACTGCAACTGTCCCGAGCTTCAAGTGTAAAATAGCTCTTCACGGGTTTCCCCCGTGACAGTTGCCACAGCTTTACTGTGACCCCCAAGGAGCGCCCATCTGGACCGAGCCACTCCTTTCGGCAGTTAAGTCTTTCATCTGAGTCGTTGGGAGTCCCTTCCCTTGACATCCTCAGATTACCTCCATAAATGCACCTCTATTTTTTCGATTTTCATCAACTATATTCCTTACATTATGTATATATACCGTATGTTTTTTTCACTGTCAATAGATTTATCTTATTTTTTTTAAAAATTACACCTGACAAAAATGATCAGGTATTATGATTTTAGAACCTGTAGATGCTACTATATCGTCCACAGATGAGTATTCGCTTACTTCTTTCAGCACCAATCCCTCGGTGGTCACTTCCAGAACTCCCTTCTCGGTTATGATGAGGTTTACCTCTCCAGCTGCCGTCAGGGGAAGGGTACACTCCTCCAGTATCTTATGGTTTCCCTTAGCTGTATGCTCCATGGCAACGATCACCTTTTTTGCTCCTACTACAAGGTCCATTGCTCCACCCATTCCCGGGACCTTCTTCCCCGGAATCATCCAGTTGGCAAGGTTCCCCTTACCGTCTACCTGAAGAGCTCCAAGAACCGTGGCATCCACGTGTCCTCCCCTTATAATTGAAAAGGACATGGAGCTGTCAAAGTAGGAAGCTCCAGGAAGAGCTGTAATATGCTGTCCTCCTGCATTGGTAAGATACTTGTCCATTGTCTCCTCATCGGCAAGGGCCCCCATTCCAAGCATCCCGTTTTCCGACTGGAAGGTTATATCCATATCCTGGGGTACATAGTTGGCTACCATTGTAGGAAGACCTATCCCCAGGTTTACAACGTCTCCGTCCTTCAGTTCCTGGGCAACTCTCTTAGCTATAACTTCTCTTATCAGTTTTTTATCCATCTCAGTATCCCTCCAATTACTCTTTTACAATGTAGTCTACAAAAATTTTAGGTGTAACAACCTCTTCAGGGTTTAGTTCTCCTATCTCTACTATCTCTTCGGCTCCCACTATTACAATATCTGCAGCCGTTGCCATTAGAGGATTGAAGTTTCTTGAGGTACTCTTATACGATGTGTTTCCATGGGTATCCACAATATAACCTCCTATTAGGGCTACATCTGCCCCAAGGGGTTTTTCTAGAAGGTACTCCCTGTCATCTATAGTGAGAGACTCCTTCCCCTCAGCTACCACAGTTCCTATACCAGTTGGAGTGAGTACTCCTCCGAGACCTGCTCCCTTAGCTCTTATCCTTTCAGCAAGGGTTCCCTGAGGTACCAGTTCCACATCCAGCTCTCCGCTGTTCATCTGGTTTCCAGTCTCTGGGTTGGTTCCAATGTGGGAGGTTATTACCTTCTTCACCTGCTTATTTGCTACCAGCCTTCCCACTCCCTTATCGATAAAACTTGTGTCGTTGGCAATGATGGTTAGATCCTTAACTCCCTTTTCCACTATGGCATCTATAAGTTTCTCCGGGGTTCCAACACCCAGGAATCCCCCTACCATTATGCTGCAGCCATCTTTAATATGCTCCACCGCTTCCATTGCAGTTATTATTTTTTTCATATTTATACTCCTTTTTCCTAAAAAGTTCTCATTCGACGTACTACATGTAATTTATTAATCTTTTTTTTTCAGAAAGTCAACACCAATCTTTTTT
>CAYSGC010000031.1:0-18565 GCA_964430145.1 uncultured Fusobacteriaceae bacterium
CAGAGGTGGCAGAGAAGTACACCGACTACGATGTTATTATAAATATACAGGGGGACGAGCCCCTCATAGAGGGAGCTATGATAGACTCCCTTATAGCTCCCTTTAAGGAGGAGAGGGACCTGGTTATGGCCACTCTGAAGCACAGGATGGATACTATAGAGGAGGTGGAGAACCCTAATAACGTTAAGGTCGTTACAGATAAGAATGACTACGCCATCTACTTCTCCAGAAGCCCTATCCCATATCCTAGGGAACTTAATATGGACAACTACTATAAGCACGTGGGTATCTATGGGTATAAGAGAGATTTTGTAATGGAGTACTCAACTATGGACTCCACTCCCCTGGAGGTATCTGAATCCCTTGAACAGCTGAGAGTTCTGGAAAACGGATACAGAATAAAGGTACTGGACACTCCCTATAAGATAGTAGGGGTTGATACCCCTGAAGACCTTGAAAGGGTCAGAGATATTATCAGGGAAAAAAATATTACTCTATAAGAAAGGGAAGGCTCTTAGCCTTCCCTTTTTAAAAGTGATTCCCGTTTTCATAGTAATCCTTCTCATTTAAGTTGGTAAAGATTACACATGTATCCTCTGTAGGATACTTACTCTTAATTGCATGGGTTACTGCTGTGGCAGCTCTGTTCTTGGCTTCCTGGCCTCTGTCAAACCAAAGAACCTCAACAAAGGGATATCCCCTGCTCTCCTCACCGTCAAAGATAAACTCTGTATCTATGCACTCAAGGGTAAACCAATCCCTCGGGCACCCAACTATCTCTGCCAGCTGGTCCACAAGCACCCTGCTGATCTCCTTAACTTTTTCCTTCTCTACACCTCTAAATCTTAAGTGTGGCATAACTCCTCCTAAACTTCTCTCTCTATTATTTTTATCAGTTCTTCCTTCTTGTCGTAGAAGAGGTTGTGTCCCCCCTCTACCTTTACCACCCTCACATTGGGATAGAGTCCCTCTACCTCCTTGGAGTTTTCAATGGGGATTACCCTGTCCTCGGTTCCTACAACTATTAGGGGGGAGATCCTTCTCTCCTCCCTGCTCTCTATCCTCTTGCTCATGAGCTTCTCCAGGCCTTCCACCAGGATATCCTCTGGTATCTCCAGGATCTCCTGGTGGTAATCCCTCCAGTACCTCTCAGCTTCCTCTGCACTGTCAAAGCAGAGTTCTGTGAAGTCCCTCAGGCACCCGGCCTTATCAGTCACAAGCCTCTTTATCATCTTCTTAAGGATAATCGATCTTGTAGTGGATGTAAAATCCAGGGTAGGTGAGATCAGTATCATCTCATCTATCTTATGATTCATCTCATACTCTATGGCATCCAGGGTTCCCATAGACCATGCTATAAGAGTAACCCTGCTGTAGTCCGAAAGTTTTAATGCGGGCCAGTCTACCTCATCGGTGTAGTAGACCTCTGCATCCTTATAAAGCTTCTCTATATCTCTGTAGAGGGATGTGGTACTAGACCACCCCTTAAATATCAATACAAGTTCCTTCAAATCCAGCCCTCCTTAGTCCATACTTTTATAGAGTCTGTATTTCCTTATTATGGCAGCCACCTCGGGAGTTATCATGGAAGAGATATCCCTTCCATCCCTTATGGCGTTTCTAACCTGTGTGGAGCTGTAGGGAAAGATAGGGCTTTCCGCTACCTCTATATTGGGATGAATTGGGGTATACTCCCATCCCCTTCTCCTCAGGACAATAAATTTGGCTTCCTCTATGAGTTTATCATACTCCTTCCACTCATGAAGGTAGTCTGCTGAATCCTCACCGATTATCTCATAGAACTCCGCCTCTGGATAGATCTCCTTAAGCTTCATAAGGGTTTCATAGGTATAGGAGGTCCCCGCCTCCCTTATCTCTATGTCGGATACCTCTGCCCCCTCTATCTTCCTGCAGGCTGCCTCTGCCATCTCCAGTCTCATCCTGCTAGAAATTAATCCCTCTCTATGAGAGGGATTTCCTACAGGAACCACTATTAACTTATCTAACTTTTTTTGGGTAAGAACATACTTTATTATCCCTATATGCCCTAGATGGATGGGATCAAAGCTCCCCCCATAGATGCCTATCTTCTCTGTCTTCTTAACTGTCTGGGTCATATCCTACAGCTCCGACATTGCCTCGATAAGCTCCTCTTCATTGGTAGCTTCAAAGACACTTTTTCTGTAATCCTTATTTCTGAATATTCTCGCTATCCTTGCAAGAAGGTTTAGGTACTCCTTATTCTTTGTTTTTGGAGCTCCAACCAGTATTACAAGCTGAGCGTTCTCTCCATCTGGAGTATTGAACTCAATAGGGTGCTTCAGCAGAGCTATGGATACAATTATATCCTCTACACTTTCAGACCTTGCGTGGGGTACTACTACTCCCATACCTATTCCCGTAGTTCCTACCTCTTCCCTCTGGAATACCTTCTCCAGGAAAGCTCCCTTATCCTTTACTACCTTGGTATTCTGAGCCATCCTTTCTGCAAGAAGCTCCACCACCTGTTCCTTTGTGAGCTTCTCCTCTACCACAGTAAGAAGTTTGTTAGTAAGATAATTTATCATCGTATGACCTCCTGATTTATAAGCCCTTTATAATCTCATTTTCATAGTAGTTCGCTTCTGTCTTTCTTCCCTGAGATATCTCATTCAGCCTCTTTTGGGCTATCTCTATAAACTTTCCTTCGTTGGTGTAGCTGTACTCTCCAAGGACCTTTAAGTAGGCCAGAAGGTCTAGCTCCTCCTTGGATCTTCCTGCCTTCAGGTTCTCTGCTGCAGCAAGTAGCTCCTCCTTGGTAGTTTCAGTTGTTCCCTGAACCTCTTCATAGACACGGAAGTCCGCTCTCACAGTTGCAAGATAAGTCATACCTGCGTTCATTATGTTGTCGTCATATTCATCCCAGATAAGCTCCTTAAGAGCCAGAGCCATCAGCGCTTTCTGGCTGTCGATCTCCTCCATGAGAGTATAGTGGAAGAGTTTCTTAAAGAATCCCTCCCTGTCTCTCAGGTAGAGCTCCTTGGCATATCTCTTGGCAAAATCCACATTGCCATTTGCAACTATCTTAAAGAAGTTTTTATTCAGCTTACCCAGATCCTCCCTGGATAACCTTTCGATCTTCTTGTGCTTGACTCTCTCCACTGGATTAGCCAGTTCAAAGAACATGTCTCCCAGCTTCTCCTGATTCCTGCTGAAAGCTCCCAAGGCTAATGAATAATTCATGGGTTTTCTTTTTATATTTCCCTCACCGTCTATTGTGAAGTAAGCTCTGCAGCCTATAATCTCAGAGAGGGAGGATAGACTCTTCCTTACCCCCTCCTCTGCTACCATCTCTCTGAATACTTCTCTTCTGTCATCCTTTATTGCTTCTATCAAATTAATTACTTCCATCTAATCCTCCCACTGGTTTTAGAGTGTTGTCCTCTAACATTGTAAACTTGATCTTTAGTACATAGGTATTTTCCAATTTAAAATTTCTTGGGAGTTTTACCAGATCTTTCTCAGTTGTTATTATGTAGTCTGCGTCCATCATCTCTGCACGCTTTCTTATATTTTTAAAATCCTTCTCCTTGAAGTGGTGGTGGTCTAGAAAGTCCACCCTTTCAATATATTCAGGGTCCAGGGATATTACTGTTTTCTCAAAGTTCAATGGATTGGCAAGGCCTGAAAAGAGCAGTACCCTCTTCCCCTTCACCCAAAACAGAGGTTTCATGTTCCCCTTGAGGTCGCAGAATGAGGATACGCCATGCTTTGCAATGGATACCTCCTTCTTGTATCTTCTCAGATACTTCCTGATCTTCTCTACTTCCCTCTCTCCTACAAGGTCCGATTTTGTTATTATAAACTCTGTAGCCCTTTCAAGTCCCTTCTTAAGGTCCTCACGAAGAGTTCCCTTGGGAAGGAGTGCCCTTCCCCCAAAGGGGTTTGTTGCATCCACAAGGATTACATCCCTGTCCCTCTTGAGTTTTCTGTGCTGAAACCCGTCATCCAGGATTATTGTATCCACATCAAAGTGCTTCTTTACAAAGCTGCAGGCTTTAAATCTATTGGCACCAACCACCACAGGAACTTTAGCATTCAGTGCATGTAGGAATGGTTCATCCCCACTCTCTTTTGGTGACGCAAATATCTCTCTCCCGTCACTGACCAGGAAGGGATCCCTCTTTCTCTTTCCCTTATATCCCCTTGAAACGATGGCAACCTTTCTTCCCTGATCCAGAAGCTTCTTTGTGAAGTATTGCACACCGGGAGTTTTACCAGTACCACCTACAGTGATATTTCCCACACAAATTATCTCTACACCAGGGACCTCCTTGGGTTTGAGTATTCCCTTGTCATAGAGACGATTCTTTATAGATGTTACCAGATAGTATATATACGCTAAAATTTCCATTATTACCTCTCATCCCATTTAAAGAAAGAGCTCTCTTCTTATCCTGTTAATTACTGCCCCAACTTCATATTTTCTTGTAAATACAAGACTTCCCTGTTCTGCCCTTAAGTAGTGACAAATATTCTCACCCTTCATCTCATCTTCAACCCTGTCAAGCAACTCCCTTAAATCGGGGTTACCATTGGATTTAGTAAATAATCTCTTAAGAAGCTCTCCTACAAATGGTACCTGACCATTTTCTACAAACTGCTCAAGGGATCTGATATCTACCACATCTTTATTTATAGAAAGTTCGTCTAATTCTCTACCCCTTATTTTACATTTTTTATCGTTGAAAAGTAAAGGGATTTTTTTGCCGTTGAGCTTTTTTCTCCCTGGGACAATAGTTGTTTCATCCTCGATTATCTTACTCTCTCTATACTTCTCATCTATCTCCTTGGCCCTTTGGGTGATGTCTGTCACTCTGTACTCATCCAGCATAAGAACGTTATCCGATACACTGAAATAGTCCCCCAGACCTCCAACTACAATAATTGTAGATACATCCAGCTGCTTTCTCAGAGAACCTACCTTCTCTATAAACGGTGTGATAGGCTCCTTGTCGTGGCTTATGAGTTCCTGTATCTTTCTGTCACGCACCATGAAGTTAGTTGCTGAGGTATCCTCATCTATAAGAAGAAGCCTTGCTCCAAGCTCGATGGCCTCCATTATATTACATGCCTGGGAGGTTGATCCGCTGGCATTTTCACTGGTAAAGGATTTAGTATCCTTCTTGTGGGGAAGATTGTTTATAAAGGTGCTGATATCAGCTTTCTCTATGCTTCTTCCGTCCTCTGCCCTGATCTTTACAGCATCGTAGGTGGTGATGACAAGCTCCCTTCCGTCTCCTGGGATATGGTTGTATACCCCCTTCTCGATGGCATTTAGAAGGGTAGATTTACCGTGGAATCCTCCACCAGTTATGGTGGTTATTCCTCTCTTTATTCCCATTCCTTCCACTGTAGTACCATCCTCCAGTTTCAGTTTTACAAGCATGCTGGCTGGGGATTTAAACTTCACTGCATCTGCCATAGGTCTGTCATCTACAGAACTCTTTCTAGCAAGGATACTTCCCTCACCGATAAATGAGATCAGCCCCTCCTCAGCCATAGCTCTTCTTACCATGTCGGATCTTTCATTTACCTTTACATGTCTCTCCAGCTGACTTAGGTTGATATTCTTTGCAGTTATCCCCTCATAGATTCCCTTCACCTTGTCAAATAGCAGGGTCTTGGCTTCTCTTCCCAGGACAGTTCTCCCCCTGGCTGGAAGGCCCAGGTAGAATCTGAAGGTAAGCTTGTCTCCAGAGATCTCCACAGCACTTCTCTTGATTATCTCCTGACCTACCTTGAGGATGCTTATATTTCCGCTCTTACCGCTTCCCATTCCCCTTCCAGGTCTGCCATATCTGTTTCCTCTCTGTTCTCCCTCTTCCCTGCTTCCTCTCTCCTCTCTGAACTCCCTTTCCTCTTTAGCTCCTTTTCCGGCGGTGCTTCTTATAGACTGTCCTAACTTTCTAAGAAAGTAGTCCTCAAAGGCAAGCTTCTTTGAGGGAGTATCATAGAGTTTCTTGGAGTACCCCTCCTTCACTAGGTCTATCTCACACGAAAGAAGGGAGGGAGATGCAAAGGGATCTCCCTGTACCTTGATTATATTCAGGATGTAGCTTCCAAAGTTATAGCTTCCCTTTATGTCCTTGTATGACTTATATCCTCTGCCATCTATATCTCTTAAAAGTCTCTCTAATCTTCTCATTATTCCACCTCGTTATCTCTTTATTTTAGTTCTTCCACAGTGCTCGGAGGTCTTTCTTCCTTTTTTATTCGGTCGACAACTTCTAGGTCAGCCTTCTACATCCTTACCGACAGTATCTTAGATTCCCCTATCTCCTTGTTCATGGTCACTCCGTAGAGGGTATCCGATTCCCTCATGGTTTCCTTGTTGTGGGTTATAAGGATAAACTGGGATCTGTCTGTAAACTCCTTTAACTTTCCTATGAGCCTCTTGGTGTTGGCCTCATCCAGGGCCGCCTCTATCTCATCAAAGAATGTGAATGGACTTGGTTTATACATGAATATTCCCATGATAAAGGCCACGGCCACCATGGACTTCTCCCCCCCTGAAAGAAGGGTGATAGACTGTCTCTTCTTGTTTTTAAACTTAACCATAAGCTCAATTCCCGTTTCCAGGATATTTGTACTGTCGCTCAGCTCCAGCCTTCCCTCGGAGTTACTGAGAATCTCACGGCACATATATCCAAAGTTTTCATTTATGGATTCATAGGCCTCTAAAAACCTCATCTCCACTACATTTTCTATGTCCTTGATGAGCTCCCTCAGAGCCTTTTCACTCTCCATAAGGTCCCTTCTCTGGTTCCCTATAAACTCAAACTTCTTCTTTACTTCCTCAAACTCCTCTATGGCAAGGAGGTTTACAACTCCAAGGTTCTTTATCCTTGCTTCCAGCTTAAGGAGCTCCTCCTTGGATACAGCCAGGTCATCTATCTGGGCTCCCTGCTCCACATCCTTCAGCTCCTCTTTAATAGCCTCCAATTTCCCTCTTCTGAGACTCTGCTTCTCATGGTTTTCCAGCTGGTTTCCGAGTTTGTTGTTTCCAAGGACTATCTTATTCTCGATATCCTTAACTCTCTTGATGGTTTCCCTTTCCTCCTTCTCTATGAGAGAGTACTCATTTCTCTTCTCCTTTATCTCAAGGAACTCCTTTTGATACCTTACATTTTCATCTGTGTAGGATTCCTCCAGGGCTGTTAGCTTCCCTTCAAGTTCCTCGATGCCTCCTGTAAGTTCCTCTATCCTCTTTTCTACAGCTTTCCTTCCTGCCTCTACTTCCTTCAGTTCCTCCCTCTGTCTCTCAGCTTCCCTCTCGGTCTGCTTAAGGGTCTCTCTATTGTTCAGGAACCTGATCCTCTTATCACTGAAATCATCCTTTAAAGCCTCAACTTCCTCTCTGCACTTGGTGATCTGTTCTCCACCTTGCTGGATCTCCTGCCTCAGCTCCTCCATGAGATCTTCCACCTTGGCTCTGTTGTCCTTGGCATTCTTTTCAAGCTCCATATACTCGCTTATGTAGAGATTTTCCTCCCTCTCCTCCAGTTCCACAGTTCTTAGGTTCTTTAGAAGCTTATCTCCAGCTCTTGCTATATCCTCCAGGAGCTCCCTGTCTCTTTTCACCTGGGTTTTGAGGGTTTCCTTAAGATCATCCAGGGCCACCAGCTTCTCCTCGGTAGCTTCCATCTTCTGGGTGAGTTCTCCATATTTTTTTTCAGAGATAGTGTGCTTCTCCCTGTGCTCAGCCACTATGGCCTCCAGCTTCTTTATCTCCTTCTTTCTTTCAAAGATCTGAGAACTCACAGACTTTAGGTTTTCTCCCCCGGTTATCCTTCCTCTGGAGGATACCAGCTCTCCGTGAAGGGTAACTATATTACCCCTGTGAAGGTTTCTCTTGGAGATCCTTACCGCGGTGTCCATCCGGTCCACCACAAGAAGGTTGCCTAGAAGCATATCCACAATCCTTTCATACTGAGGTGCGTACTCCAGCAGATCGCTTCCTATTCCCACAACTCCAGGTTCATTGGGTTTGACAGCCTTCTTACCGGATCTCACTGTGTCCAGCGCCAGGAAGGAGGCTCTTCCGGCCCTTCTCTCCTTCAGAAGGTCTATACACCTCTTGGCTACATTACTGTCTTTGACTATTATATCTTGAAGGTTTCCCGGGATTGCAGCCTCTATGGCTCTCTCATACTCCTCTGGAATAGTTACCAGACTGATAAAGGCCCCTTCTACTCCCTCTATGCTGGAGTTAAGAACCTCCTTTACTCCCTTGTAAAATCCTTCATTGTTGGCCTCCAGTTTCATAAGGTTTTCAAGCTTTCCACCGTGTCTCTTGAGGTTGTAGTCAGCTTCCCTCATTACCTCATAGGCACGGTTCATCTCCTGGCTGATGCTTCCCACAGCTTCCTCAAGGACCTCCAGCCTGCCGTCTATTCCGTTATACTCCTCCTCCCTCTGGGATAGGAGCTTGGCCTGCTTCTCCTGCTCATCCTTGTTTTCACATATCTTCTTCCTGTACTCCTCTACCTCTCCCTGGAGCTCAGATATCTTGGAACGGCTGCTCTTCATCCTCTTGACATTGTTTTCCATGTCGGTCATGTACTTCAGCCTGTCTACCTCATAGGTCATGAGCTTGTCCTTCTTTATATTCAGCTCTATCTCCATATCCCTTTTTTCCTTGGATTTTTCCTCGATAATGGCATCAAAGGTCTTATTTTCTTTCTCCTGATCCACTATCTCCTCTGTTAGGAGCTCCACTTTTATCTCTATCTCCTCTATGAGTTTTCTCTTGAGGGCAGATCTCTCCTCTGCTGCTCCAAGGACCTCCCTCTTCTCCTCCAGCTCCCTTCCATAGGATTTTTTTCTCTCGGTGAAAAGGGTCCTGTCGTTGACTATCTTATCTATGTCCCTCTTGAGGTCTATATTGCTCTGGGAGAGGGTCTCTATCTCCTCACTGAGTCTTTCCCTCGAGTTATTAAGCTCCTCCAGCCTCTTCTCGGCTTCTTCAAAGGCTTCCTGGTCGGAGGCAATATCCTCCCTCAGCTTAGCTATCCTCTCCTCCAGCTCTCCGATGGATCTCACAGCCTGGGTTAGCTCTATCTCATTTATCCCCTTAGCAAGGACATTCTTTTCCTCGCTGAGTTCCCTGTACTTAAGGGCTTTCCCTGCCTGCCTCTCTATCTTGACCTTGTTGTCCTCCAGCTCTCCCAGGATGAGGTCTATCTTCTCCACCTCAGCCTCTACCTTTTCAAGCTTCTTTTCAGCTTCGGCCTTTCTCACCTTTACCTTCTTGATACCGGCAGCTTCCTCTATTATCCCCCTTATCTCCTTGCTGGAGGAGGAGATAATCCTTTCTACCTTTCCCTGGCCGATAACCGAGTAGGCACTTTTACCTACCCCGGTATCCATGAAGAGCTCGTTTATATCCTTGAGCCTGGCCTTGGAGTTGTTTATAAGGTACTCATTCTCACCGGTTCTGTGAAGCTTTCTGGTGATCTTTACATTGTCCTCCTCCATGGGAAGGGTTCTGTCGCTGTTATCTATGTAAAGGGATACCTCTGCACTGTTCTTGGGTTTCCTGTTCTTTCCCCCTGAAAATATTACATCGGTGCTCTCCTTGGCTCTTATATTTTTATAGGACTGCTCTCCCAGTACCCAGAGGGTGGCATCCAGTATATTGGATTTCCCACTTCCATTGGGCCCAACTATTGAGGTTATTCCCGTGTCGAAATCGACCTTAACTTTTTCTGCAAAGGATTTAAATCCATTTACTTCTACAGATTTTAAATACATGTATCACTCCTAAAGTATATAATTATCTAAATTTTCCTCTTCTGTTTCATCCTTGTAGATATTATCTACTTCCCTCTTTCCTATCTTTATAACCTGCAGCTTATCGTAGGGAGCCTCATACATTATCTCCTTGAGGACAGTCTCCACAACTGTAGCCAGTCTTCTGGCACCAATATTTTCCACATTTTCATTGAGATCCATGGATACCTCTGCTATCCTTTCTATGGCACCCTTTGTAAAGCTGATATCCACATTGTCCACCTTAAGAAGAGACTTATACTGGTCCAGAAGGTTGTACTCCACCTGGGTAAGGATCTTAATGAAGTCCTCTACCTCAAGGTTTTTAAGCCTTACCTTTACAGGGAATCTTCCCTGGAGTTCAGGCATAAGGTCTGAAGGGCTTGCCAGGGTAAAGGCCCCTGCTGCAATGAAGAGGATGTGGTCTGTCTTTACCGCTCCATACTTTGTCATTACAGTTGTCCCCTCTACAATTGGAAGGATGTCCCTCTGTACCCCCTGTCTGGATACCTCGCTTCTGCCTCCTCCCTCTCTCTCGGCTATCTTATCTATCTCATCGATGAAGACTATTCCGTCCTGCTCAGTTGTTCTTATGGCTTCCGGAATGATGGCCTCCATATCTATATTCTTTTCCACCTCTTCATTTAGAAGGTAGTCTATGGCATCTACAACATTCATAGTGATGCTCTTGCTCTTTCCCCTTCCTGGGAAGCTGGATACTATATTGTCTATTATTCCCTGAACACCCTCTTCCGGTGTGTTCCCAGCTGATACTACCTCTACAAAAGGAAGATCTCCCTTGGGACTCTTCTCCACCTCTACCTCGTAGCTATCGTATTTCCCAGCCAGGATATCCTCTATAAGCTCCCTCTTTACATCCAGGTTCACTGTATCATAGGGCTTTATAAGCTTGGCAACCTTCTCTATTACAGTATCTCTGTACTTCTCCTTAAGCTCCTCTACCTTGTCACTCTTTAATTTCCTGATGGTAATCCCCAGGAGATCCTTTATCATGGACTCTACATCCTTACCTACATATCCAACCTCTGTGTACTTGGTAGCCTCTACCTTTATAAAGGGAGCGTCAGCAAGCTTTGCCAGCCTTCTGGCTATCTCCGTCTTACCCACTCCTGTGGATCCTATAAGGATGATGTTTTTAGGGGTAATCTCCCTCCTCATATCCCCATCCTCTATTGCTTTTCTTCTATACCTGTTTCTCAGGGATATGGCCACATTCTTCTTTGCCTCATCCTGTGAGATTATATATTTATCTAGTTCTTCCACTATTTTTTTAGGCGTCAGTTTATTTTTCATCTTCGATACTCTCCCGAATAAAGTTTTTACCACATTATATAATATTTGTTCATCTATTACAAGAAAACTAAGGGTTTAAAGGGGTTTTAAGGAAATTTCCTTCACACAGAGAGAAAAACCCGCCGCGGTTTTTTTCGGGAACCCTTCTGGGAACAAAAAAGAGGCGGATAATGCTCTTAATGTTCTGGATTTTCAGGAAGGATGGAGGTACACTTTAGAAATAGCAGGGAGGGGATTTTAGATGGTGGGAATTATTTACTTCAGCGGCACTGGAAACAGCAGGTGGGCAGCCGAAACATGCTTGGAACTGGTGTCGGAACAGGAGATAAAAGTGAAATGCCTTTCGGTGGAAGAGGGAGAGGACAGGGTAAGGGAGTTATTCGAATCCTCCCACAGGCTAATTATCGTCTATCCTATCTATGGCTCCGATATGCCAAGGCTCCTTAAGAAAACTCTTCTTAAGTTGAGCAGCAGAATACCCAAGAAAACAATGCTCCTCTGTACCCAGCTGAGCTTTTCCGGGGATGCCAACATCCACATGGCCAAGCTCCTAAGGAAAGGGAGAATGGATGTTGTGGTTACCGGTGAGCTTAATATGTCAAATAACCTGTACACTCCTCTATTTAAAAGAAAGCCCATGACCGGGGAGGAGCTTCAGGAGAACTTAAGAGCAAACAGGGAGAGGATAGATGGATTGATCCAAAAGTTTCTTACAGGAAAGAAAGGTATAAAAAGGCTTACCTTTAACGACCGTATAGGCGGAGGTGCCCAGAGGTTCCTCTTCAACCTGTGTTATCCCCTCTACCACTTTCTCCTCTCCACCAATGAAAGGTGCACCAGGTGCGGATACTGCGAGAGGATATGTCCAGTTAAGGCAATTACAGTAAGTACCAGAGAGGTCGGGTGGAGCAGCAGGTGTATCTTCTGTGTCAGGTGCTACAACTACTGCCCAGTAGAGGGGATAGATATAATGAGAGCTACGGAAGACAGGGATAAGTTCAGACGTTATAAGGGACCAGAGAGCAGTTGTAGCCCTGCAGAGGATCCAACGCCGGTGGATTAAGTCGGTAACTTTATGCTTTTAGGAGATAGATTAATAGGGAGGGGGTATGAGGGTAGCAGTAATTGACGGGACCTGTAAAAAAGCGTCCCACAGAATAGGTGAACTAGCAACTGAGTATATTAAAGGATTGGGGCACAGGGTTGATTACCTAAAGATTTCACAGATGAAGATAGCATATTGTATAGGTTGCTGGAGCTGCTGGGTTAAGACTCCTGGAAGGTGCATCCACGAGGATGACACCCAGCTTCTTCTGAGAAGCATTATAAACTCCCACCTGGTCATCCACCTTACCGAGAGGAGCCTTGGCACCATAACCAGTTTAAGCAAGAAGATCCTGGATAAATCCATCCCCCTGGTTCATCCCTACATCAAAGTTTTTCTGGGGGAGTGCCATCACCTCCATAGATATGACCATTACCCCCAGCACGCCCTTATATTTATCGACAGGGAAAAAAGCAAGAAACACCTCTCCCTTGCTGTGAGGTATCTGGACAGAGCTACTACCAACCTCAAGGGAGGTATAGAATTTTCCGATGTATTCACGGGAGAGGAGGTTTCCATAGATGAAAGTAATCTTGCTAAATGGTTCTCCCAGAGGTGAAAGGAGCAACTCCCAGGTAATGTTCAGATGGCTTGTGGAGGGTTACGGCAGGGAGCTCCCCCTATACTATCTGCACCATGAATCCCTTCACCCCCAGGCAATCAAAGCTACCCTTGAGGCAGAGGTCGTCTTTTTGATTCTTCCCCTCTATGTTGACAGTATGCCGGGCCAGGTTATGAAATTCTTGGAGGATCTTGAGAAGCACAGGGAGAAGCTTGGAGGAAGGTCAATAGGAGCGATCATCCACTCTGGATTCCCCGAGGGGAGTCAGTCATTTATCCTGAGAGAGATCTTAGAGGGAATATTTGAGGAGTTAGGTCTCAACTGTCTGGGAATCGCCATTCGCGGAGGAAGCGAAGGCACCCGTCTTATGCCCGACCTTTTCCAGAGAGGAAGCATCAAGGCTGTCAGAGAGATAGGCAGAGCCCTGTCCCAGGAAAGGCCGTGGCCTGAATCAGCCTTAAGAAACCTGAGCCATCCCATAACCCTTTCAAGAGTAAAGAAGTTAATGATGCAGATGGGAAGTTTAATAGGATTGTCCAACTTCTACTGGAACAGACAGCTCAAGGCCAACGGTGTCTTGAAGGAAAGTTTTGCAAAACCCTATCTGGATGAAAATCAGCCTGAGTCAGCCTACAATAAAAACACCCCAGATTAAAAAACTCCTCCTGTAACTACAAGAGCCGTCTTCAGTAGCTTTAACTGAAGACGGCTCTTTTTAGAAAGGTTACGTCTCTGTTGAAATCTTCCTCAATTCATCGGCATAGCTTTCCACTACCTCCACTATCCTTGGATCAAACATTTCACCCTTCCCCTGCAGGATATACTCCAGGGCCTCATCGTAGGTCCAGGCTCTCTTATAGCTTCTCTCGCTGAGAAGGGCATCCATCACGTCGGCTACCATGGTTATCCTGGCAAAGAGGCTTATCTCATCCTCCTTCAGATGTCTGGGATATCCCTTTCCATCCCACCTCTCATGGTGTTCATGGGCAATTGTAGCTGCTGCCTCTATAACTACTCTGCCGCTTCCCCTCAATATGTCATAGCCTATATTCGCATGCTTCTTCATCTCTTTAAACTGCTCCCCGGTGTACCTTCCGGGGAAGTTCAGTATCTCATCTGGAACCCCTATCTTCCCGATATCATGGAGGGGGGCTGCTATCTCAATTATCTCTGCTTCCTTTTGAGTACACCCCACCTTGAGGGCTATAAACTTGGAGATCTTTGCCACACGCCCTGCGTGATCCGCTGTCTCTCTGGATCTATACTCTATCACATCCCCCAGCCTGTTGAGGAGGTCCTTCTGTGTATCCAGCAGCTCCCTGTCCCGGGCGTTTATAGTCCTCTCCTTCATAAGGTTCATATATACAAGCAGGAGAATTGCTGTTAATACACCTAGTGCAGTGAGAAAGGTAAGGATCATCCCTCTGTTCCTCCTGTAAAATGTCTCAGGCTTGTTTAGAAAAATTGATTTAAGGGGATAGTAGACATAATCCAGAGATCTTTCCTGGATCACATTATAGTCAAACACATATCTGCTTCTCTGCCTTGTTCCTGTAACCCTTGGGATCTCCCCTCCCTCCAATATAGCCTCTGCCATCCCTATAGTCTGTAAGCCCATCCTCCTTCCGTCAAAGGCATATCCTCCAAAGGCACCTGTATTCAGATAGAAGCTCCAGTTTATATAGACAGGTACCTTGGAAGCGCCACTTACTTCTGCTATTGGTTCATAGTAGCTGTAGGATTTCCCCAGCCTGTCCACAAAAAATATCAGATATATGAGGATATCCTTTCTCCCCAGACTCTCTACCCTCCCCTTGAGTTCCTCAAGGGTTAGATCCTCCAGCCACTCCCTTTCTATATCATACCTCTTTGCAACCTTCTCCACTTCCCTCTTTATCTTCTGCCCCGTAGGGGTCAGGTCGGTAATAAAGTATATCTTTTCAGCATCTGGATTCTGCTTGAGAGCCAGCTTTATATTGGCCTCATAGTCTGGCTCCTCCACCATAATGTATACATTCTCTGCCTCCAGGTACTCATCCTCCAGGGTATTAAGTCCCGTTCCCAGGACGGGTACTCCTCTGAAGATATACCTTCCTTTGGAGATGGCATAGTGAAAAGCGCCGTCATCCACTGCTATCACAAGATCTATCTTCTTATCTCTATATTTATAGTAAAACAGCCTATGATACTCCTCAAGGTACTCATCGGAGGGATAGTTTTTCCTATCCATATATTCCAGGGAAACATTATAGAGCTCCTCCTTCCCCTCCAAGCCCTCAAAGATCCCCCCTCGGATCTCCCTGGTCCACAGGTAGTCTTCAGAGTAGGAGTGAAGTATCAATATGTTCTTCCTGCTTTCAGAGTAGGAGAGCAGGAAAAAAAACAAGTAAATTATTATATAGATGCTCTTCTTCACACAATCCACCTCCTACACCTATATAATACTCTGTGAGAAGGTGTTTTCCTCATACGTCCATAAAAATATCTCTTCCTTACAGGAAGGTATGAGCCACAGCCCCTGCAATAATGATTGTAAGTATCGTTCTCTGAACCCACACAATAAGCATATCTCTTATCTTAAGGGGAATGTCTGTGGATACTATACAGGGGATTACCGCCGAAAAGAAGAGAATAGCCGATATGGATACAACCCCCACTACATATCTTGTGATCAGGGGAGCTCCCTTGGCAAGAAGAGCCGGGAGAAACATCTCCGCTATCTCCACAGAGGAAGCCTTAGCTGCAAGCATCGGTTCCGGCAGCTTCATCAACAGGGTAAAGGGATAGAAGATATAAGCCAGGATATCAAAGAGGGGAGTGTATTTAGCCAGGATCAGCCCCAACAGCCCCACAGATAGTATAGTAGGCAGGATACCGCAGGCCATCCTGAGACCATCTCTCAGGTTTTCACCTATATTTTTCCTAAGGGGAACAGAGTTCTCAGCAGACCTGAATCCCTCCCTCCAGGCTCTGGCCAGGATATTTCCACCCTCACCACTTCCTGCCTCAACCCTCCTACCATCATATGTGAGCTCCTCCTTGGAAGCCAGGGGATATACCCGTACAGTGATGGCTGTCACTCCAAAGGTTATTATAAGAGTGCTCCAGAAGTAGAAGTTCCAAATCTCCATAAGTCCCAGGGTCTTAGCCACAATTATCATAAAGGTTGCCGATACTGTGGAAAAACCGGTAGCTATTATGCAGGCCTCCTTGGCAGTATACTTCCCCTCCCTGTAAACCCTGTTGGTTATGAGAAGTCCTATGGAGTAACTCCCCACAAATGAAGCCACAGCATCTATAGCCGATCTCCCAGGTGTTCTCCATATGGGTTTCATCACAGGCTCCATGATTACCCCTATAAACTCCAGAAGACCATAGCCAACCAGAAAGGAGAGAAATACCGCCCCCAGGGGAACTATTATTCCCACAGATATAACCAGCTTATCATATAGAAATGGAACCATATCCCTCTCAAAGAGGAAGGCCGGCCCTGTATTAGTAAGGGCCATGACAGCAACTCCTGCTCCTGCCACCTTGAAGATGGAAAAGAGGGTTTTTACCCTGTCCTCCCTCCAGCTCCCCTCCCTGAAGGGCAGCACTGCGCCGGCAACAATGACTATAAAAGCATAGTAGGGGGTCAGGCCTCCCAGGTGTTTTGAGATATACCCCACAATGTGATCCAGGGGTATGGTACTCCTTCCCCCTATTGTAACCGGCATAAAAAACATGAATACTCCCACAAAACTGAAGATGAAAAACTTAAGCTTGGATTCCAGCCTTATATTCTCTACCCTTAACTCTGAATCTTTTTCCATATAAAACCTCCTTATTAATGGATATTCTGACTAAAAGGTTTAATTCTAGATTTAAGGGTTTTTCCTTTTTAATTGTGATTCCATACTATTATCTGATGGCCGGCCATTCTTAACCCCGTAGGTCCCATGAAACTTTTGAAAAAAACATTTACATCCTCCCAGCCTTTAATCTATACTTAGAGATATTTTAGGAGGTAGATCATGAAGAAGTATGCAGGAATAGACGGCTGCCGTGGGGGATGGGTAGCTGCTGTTTTGGGAGATGGACTGGAGTTAATATTTTCAGAAACCCTGGAGGAAATGAGGGAGTTAGTGACCTCCTCTACTCTAACCCTTATAGATATGCCCATGGGACTTAAGTCTGAGGGAGAAGGAGAGAGAGTGTGCGATGTAGAGGCCAGGAAGTTTTTAAAGAGGAGAAAGATGAGTATCTTCCCCGTCCCGTGCAGGCAGGCGGTCTACAGTGAAAGCTATAGTAAGGCCAATGAGATAAACAGAAATATACTGGGGAAGGGACTCTCCAAGCAGTCCTACAACCTCTTTTCCAAGATCAGGGAGGTGGATAGGTTTATCACCAGGGACAGGGAGATACTGGAAAACATCATAGAGGGGCACCCTGAGATATCCTTTGGAAGGTTAGCAGGAGAAGAGATGGGTTACAACAAGAGATCTCAGGAGGGCTTTCAGGAGAGGATGGAGGTTCTCAAGAAGTTCCTTCCAGGAGTCGTTGCCACGATGGAGACCTTCATGGGGGAGTACAGAAGATCTGTAATCGCCAGGGATGATATCTTGGATGCTATCATCCTGGCCCTTGCTGCTTCAACTCAGGGGAAGGGGTATCTAACAGTTCCAGATATCCCTCCTCTAGATTCACAGGAGATCCCCATGAGAATCTTTATTCCAGGGTCGGGAAGGTGATAAATATGAAGGTGTATAAGCTTTTTTCAGCGTGGTATTTTTTTATCTTCTTTTCCTTTGGAAGCTTTCTCCCTCTCCTCTCACCCTTTCTAAAGGAGAGGGGGTTTAGCGGGCTGAATATAGGAAGTGCTCTGGCACTGGGGGCGCTGGTTACCATCATAATGCAGCCCCTGTGGGGATATCTGGCCGACAAGTACAAAAATTCAAAGGTTATAGTATTTATCCTCATTACCTGCTATACCCTGGCTGGCCTCACAATGTCACTGGGGGCAGGGGTGGGTAAACTCACCATAATATACGGAGTATTCATGGTGTTCTTTTCAGGGATAATGCCTGTTATAGACAGTATGGTTGTGGGAAATGGTCTGGAGTTTGGAAAGGTAAGGCTATGGGGAGCCATGGGATTTGCCCTGGGGGCTCAGGTTACAGGGGTAATGGCTGAGAACCACGGTCTCCCCTCCATCTTTATTGCCATAACTCTGTCAAATATTCTGGTGCTCATCCTCACTGCCAGAATAGATGACAGATCCCACAGTGAGACCAGGGAAGGCTCCCTGGATAGAGGGGATATTCTTAAACTGCTGTCAAACAAGGGTTACCTTATCTTTCTTGTGGCTTCCTTTTTAGTCGGGGGATCTATGACCGGGCACAACAACTACTTCTCCCTTCTCTACAGGGAGCTGGGAGGAAGTCTGTCAGGGGTAGGCCTTGCCTTCCTTCTCTTTGCAGGAAGCGAAGCCCCAGTTATGGCTCTGGTGCAAAACCTTTCCAGGAGAATAAACGTTACCTCCGGACTGGTTATCAGCAGCCTTATCTTCTCCCTGAGGTGGCTCTGGTACAGCACTATGCCCGACCCCAAGTTTATCCTTATCCTCTTTTTTATACAGGGGCTTTCAATCGGGTCCTTCCTGGTTTTGGTTACCCTCTATATAAGCGAAGTAACCACTCCAGACCTCAGGACCACAGCACTGGCTATATACTTTTCCTTCTCGGCAGGACTGGGAGGAATGTTTGCCCAGTATTTTTCAGGGCTTATCC
>CAYSGC010000032.1:0-1801 GCA_964430145.1 uncultured Fusobacteriaceae bacterium
CCAACGAAGTTTACCACTGGTTCCAAGGTAACCAACTCCTTGATAGCCAACGGGTCCCTTATAGATGGAAGGGTTACCAACAGTGTAGTGGCAAGACACGTAAGGATAGAGGAGGGAGCAGAGATAGAGAACTGCATCATCCTTCAGGACTGTAAGATAGGAAAAAATGCCAAGTTAAAGAATGTTATAATAGACAAGAATACAGTAATTAACAGTGGCGAGGAGTTAAAAGCAGCCAAGGAGTTCCCTCTTGTAATAGAGAAGAAGGTAGGGATCTCAACTGAAGCATTCAGGGAGCTTTACTGGCCGCTTGAGGACATTTAAGGAGGTAAAGAAATGAAGGTGTTGTTTGCTACAGGGGAGGCATGGCCTTTCATAAAAACAGGGGGGCTGGGAGATGTGGCACACTCCCTGCCAAAGGCACTTAGCAAGATGGGGGTAGATGTCAGGGTAATTCTTCCTAAGTACTCCCTTATAGACTATAAATACAGAAGTAAGATGACCCACATGGGGCATACCTATGTACAGCTAAACTGGAGAAATCAGTATTGTGGCGTTGAATCCCTTGAGTATGAGGGGGTAAAATACTACTTTGTGGACAATGAGTACTACTTTAATAGGAACAAGGCATACGGTGAACTAGATGACTGTGAAAGGT
This sequence comes from uncultured Fusobacteriaceae bacterium, assembly GCA_964430145.1. Lineage (GTDB taxonomy): Bacteria > Fusobacteriota > Fusobacteriia > Fusobacteriales > Fusobacteriaceae > Propionigenium. The sequence continues at coordinate 659 of CAYSGC010000032.1, forward strand.
TCTCCTTCTTCAGCAAGGGTATTCTTTCAGCCTTAGATGTACTGGGCTTTGAGCCAGACGTGATCCACTGCAACGACTGGCATACGGGACTTGTACCCCTCTACCTCAATGAGATGAAGAAGAGCGGGATATATGATGGAATAAAGACCCTCTATACCATCCACAACCTCAAGTATCAGGGGGTATTTGTAAGGGAGAACCTGGGAGATACTGTGGCCCTCCCATACGACTCCTACTTCAGGGAGGACGGACTAAAGTTCTATGACGGAATCTCCTTTATGAAGGGAGGGATCAACTACTCCGACCACATCTCCACGGTGAGTGAAACCTATGCAGAGGAGATAAAGAGCGAGTTTTACGGTGAGAGCCTCCACGGGCTCTTCCACCTCTATGAAAATAAGCTTTCGGGGATAGTGAACGGTATAGATTATGAGATATTTAATCCCCGTAAGGATAAGGAGATAGCTGTTAAGTTTGGCCAGTCCAAGCTGGACAAGAAGGTAAGGAACAAGCTGGCCCTTCAGAAGGAGCTGGGACTGGCTGTGGCTGAGGATACTCCTATGATAGGTATAATCACAAGGCTGGTAAAGCAAAAGGGAATAGATCTTGTGGCCCACGTTCTTCAGGAGCTCCTGGAGAAGAATGTCCAGATAGTGGTACTGGGAACGGGAGATGAGGATTTCGAGGATCTCTTTGAGTACTATTCTCAGATGTATCCGTCAAAACTTTCCTCCAACATAACATTTGATCATGCCCTGGCAAAGAGGATATATGCTTCGGCGGACATGTTCCTTATGCCGTCCCTCTTTGAGCCTTGCGGACTCTCCCAGATGATTTCCATGAGATACGGTACCGTACCCGTTGTAAGGGAGACTGGAGGACTTAAGGATACTGTAGAGCCCTATAATAAGTTCAAAAATACCGGTACAGGGTTTACCTTTGTAAACTACAATGCCCATGAGATGCTGGATACAATTTCAAGAGCTCTGGAGCTCTACCAGGATCAAAAGAGATGGCACGAGCTGATAATAAGAGGGATGCAGATGAAGAACTCCTGGAGTCAGGTGGGAAGAAGCTATAAAAAACTGTATTTAGAACTGGTAAAGTAGTGGTTTTTTAGGGGGGATAGCATGGAAAATATGA
>CAYSGC010000032.1:1901-18358 GCA_964430145.1 uncultured Fusobacteriaceae bacterium
TATTTAGAACTGGTAAAGTAGTGGTTTTTTAGGGGGGATAGCATGGAAAATATGAAGAGTATAACCAAGGAAGACATCAAGGAAAAGCTTATCAATGCTTTGAAGGGAATGTATGCTAAAGAACTGCCAGATGCCACTATGAATCAGAAGTATGAAGCCTTCTCAAAGGTAATAAGGGACTATATCTCCGAGGGATGGCTGGAAACCAACAAGCAGTACAGGGAGAAGAAGGTCAAGCAGGTCTATTATCTGTCCATGGAGTTTTTAATAGGAAAGCTCCTTGAAAGAAACCTCATAAACCTTGGAATAAGGGAGGTGGCAAAGGAGGCCCTTGCTGATATGGGAATAGATTTTGGAGAGATTATAGAGGAGGAACCCGATGCAGGCCTTGGGAATGGAGGTCTCGGACGTCTAGCTGCCTGCTTTATCGACTCCCTCTCCTCCCTGGAGCTTCCGGGACACGGCTGCGGAATAAGGTATAAGTATGGACTCTTCAGGCAGGAGATAAAGAACGGGTACCAGGTGGAGGTACCAGATCTATGGCTCAAGGAGAGGTATCCATGGGAGGTAAAGAAGGAAAACAGAGGAGTAAAGGTAAGGTTTGGTGGAGATGCCTATGTGGCAACTGTAAGGGGGCACCTCAAGGTAGTCCACGAGAACTACTATACTGTAAAGGCAATTCCCTATGACATACCCATCTCTGGATATCAGAACAACACTGTAAACACTTTGAGGCTGTGGAGTGCAGAGGCAGATACAGATGAATTTGATTTTGTTAACTTCAACAGCGGCCACTATATGCAGTCGGTGGAGGGGAAGTATACAGCGGAGCTAATATCCCAGGTGCTCTATCCCGATGACTCCACTGAAAACGGAAAGCAGCTGAGGCTGAAGCAGGAGTACTTCTTTGTGAGCTCCAGCCTCCAGGCGATATTCAATTATCACAGGGAGCTGGGGATAGACTTTAAGAGGCTGGATGACTATGTGGCTATCCACATAAATGATACCCATCCGGCGCTGGCTGTAGCTGAGATCATGAGACTCCTTATAGATGAGGAGGGTCTCAAGTGGGAGGAAGCCTGGGATATCACCCAGAAGGTATGTGCCTATACAAACCACACTATAATGGAGGAGGCGCTGGAGAAGTGGCCTATCCAGATGTTCAAGAAACTTCTTCCAAGAATCTATCTCATTATAGAGGAGATAAATAGGCGTTTCTGTCAGGAGGTAATGAATAAGTATCTCAACTGGAATGTAGTGAACAGGATGTCCATCATAGAGGAGGGGCTTGTAAGGATGGCAAACCTTGCCATTGTGGGAAGTCACTCGGTGAACGGGGTAGCGGCTCTTCACACAGAGATCCTTCAGAAGAAGGAGCTAAAGGACTTCCACGAGTTCTATCCGGGAAAGCTCAATAATAAGACCAATGGTATAACCCACAGAAGGTGGCTCATAAAGAGCAACCCGGCCCTCTCAGCTATGCTGGATACCCACATCGGAACTGAGTGGAGAAAGGATCCTGTGAGCCTTGAAAAACTCATGGAATTTAAGGATGATCACTCTGTCTTAAAGAAGCTGGCTAAGATAAAGCATGAGAACAAGGTTGAGCTGGCCAGATATATTAAGGAGAAAAATGGTATAGAGGTAGATCCCAACTCTATCTTCGATGTCCAGGTAAAGAGGGTACACGGGTATAAGAGGCAGCTGTTAAACTGCATGCATATTCTCTACCTCTACAAGAAGCTGAAGAAGGACAAGGATTTTGATATCTACCCTCGTACCTTTATCTTCGGAGCTAAAGCGGCACCGGCATACTACTTTGCAAAGAATGTGATTAAGCTTATCAATACCCTTGGAGAGATAATCAACAACGACCCAGATATCAACGATAGGTTAAAGGTAGTGTTTATAGAGAACTACAGTGTATCCAAGGCGGAGAAGATAATACCAGCAGCAGATGTAAGTGAGCAGATATCCACTGCTTCCAAGGAGGCTTCGGGGACTGGAAATATGAAGTTCATGATGAACGGAGCGGTAACTCTGGCTACCCTGGACGGGGCTAATGTGGAGATCCACAATCTTGTGGGAGATGAAAATATAGTTCTATTTGGAATGACATCAGATGAGGTTATCAGCCTCTATGAGAACTTCCAGAATGATACCCATGAGTTCATCAAATCCAACCCTGAGATAGCTGAACTCATAGCTAGCTTTGTAGATGGCAGTCTGGGAGTTGTGGGAAGTGAATTTAGTGATATCTGCAGGTATCTACTGGAGGAAAACGACTACTTCTTCGTACTGAAGGACTTCTGGGCCTATGTGGAAGCCCAAAACAAGATTGAGGAGCTCTACAGAGACAGGGAGAGATGGAATGAGATGTGCCTGATAAACATTGCCAAGTCAGGATACTTCTCTTCGGACAATACCATATCCAAGTATGCAAGGGAGATATGGGATATAGAGAGGGAGAGCATATAGACGGAATAAACAAAAGAAATCCAGTGAGGGATTAACCCCTCACTGGATTTCTTATTTGAAGAAAAATATAGAATTTATAAAAGATTTACATGAAGTAATTAGTACTCCTATTGATTGTTAGGATGCAACGTCACGTTGCCTTTTAAAAACTGGAGAATATCCTCGTGGACCTCTACCCTGTTTATCTCATTAATCATCTCATACCTTCCCCCTGGATAGAGTTTCAGCCTGAGGTTGCGGAATCCCATTTTTTCATAGAAATGAGCTAGCCTTCTTACTCCTCTACCATAGAGTCCCACAGGATCCCTGTCCCCTGACATTATAAGTATGGGAGTATTCCTATCCAGACGATCAAAGTCATGTTTATGAAAAAGCTTGCTCAGGTAACCTAAAAATGAGGCGTAGAACCCCGATGTATATACAAACCCGCAGTAGGGATCCTCTATATACCTGGCCACCACCCTCCTGTCTCTGCTGAGCCAGTCGAAGGCAGTGCTCCTCCCCTTGATGGCTTTGTTGTACCCTGCAAAGAGGAGCTTATTCATAAGCTTACTCTTCTTATTTCTTCTGATTAACTCTATTATCCTTCCCAGCTTGGACCCCATGGCAGTCTTAAGATAGGGAGTTCTGCATGAACCAGAGAGGATATATCCCTCTACTACCTCGGTAGATCTCTTCATATGCCCCTGGGCCATGAAGGATCCCATACTGTGCCCCAGGATAAAGAGGGGTATCCCAGGGTATCCCATCTTCAACTGACGGGTAAGCTCCACCTCATCTTCTATAAGGGTCTCAAAGGGAAGAGCTATCTCTCCCAGTTGATCGATCTCCTCTACCGAAAGGCCGTGTCCCCTGTGGTCTGTGGCCACTACCAGATATCCCTCTCTGTTGAGCCGCCTTGCCAGCTGATCATATCTCCCACCGTGCTCTCCCATACCGTGGATTATCTGAACTACCCCCACAAGGGTTCTTTCGGGAGTCCATGTCCTGATGTGTATATCCTTTAACTTAACCTTCATAGGTACCTCCTAAAAAATTACCTTAACTTAAAGGTAATCTAAAACGACTTTTTTATCAAGGGAGTGGAGTATCTTTACCAGATCCTTTACAATCTTGAGCTTAATGTTGAAGCTCAGGGGAAAGTCGGGGTTCTGGTGGGCAGGGTTTACTGCAGTTCCTGCATAGATATTCACATGGCTTGCATCATAGAGGAGGTGCCGCGCCAGAATACCCGCCCCGTCGTCCTGGGTTATGGCTGTGCTGAAGGCCTTATATTCCCTCAGGTAATCCACAGTTCTGCTGAGGGTTATGAGCCCCTCTGTAACCAGGTCCACTCCCTCTAGGTGCCCCACAGGGGGAAGAGAATCGGGAGAATATCCTTTAAGATCTATCTGGATCTCCCTCTTCCAGTGGCTGGCTACTATATTGGCTGTGGTTCCCCCACAAAGAATCTTCATCCCGGGAGCTCTATGCAAGATATCTACCATCAGCCAGTCCAGGCTGCTGTCCTTGGGCGGTCCGGTAAAGAGGTTAAGATACTTTACAGGCTGAAGCTTTATGGCAAGGACTGTAGTGTCATCTCCCGGTTTTCCGTCGTAGAGGGTGTTGCATACCTCCAGGAGTCCGTTGGCTATATCCCTGGCAAACTTTTTCTGGGACATCCCCCTGAGGAAGTCATTGATACTGTCCCACTGCCATCCCAGATTGAGCAGTTCCCCCACCCCGGCATGGACAGCTCCGTCACTTACCACAGTGAGGAGATCTCCCGGAAGGAACCTGAAGTTACTCTCATAGATGGTCTTTCCGTTTATATGCCGCTCAACCTTATCTATGGGAAGGTCGCATCCGTTTCTGTAGAAGAAGCATGGAGGGTTGTCGTACTCCACCATATAGCACTCCCCGTTGTCGCTGAGCTTAATTATGGTGAAGGTAGAGTAGGCCAGCTTTCTTACCTTGCATTCGGGAAGGGTATTGACAATGGTCTCCATGGTTTCATCGATGGTAGATCCCTCCATTAGCATGGTGACGGCAATCTTGGAGGTAAGCGTAGCCAGGATATTGGCCTTAACCCCACTTCCCAGTCCGTCTGAGAGAACCATAATACAGCCATCCTCGGTCTTTATATACTCCACATTATCCCCACACAGCTCCTCGCCCTTTTTATTTAAGCTTCTGTATGAAGCATCTATATAGTATTCCATCATAGACTCTCCTCTTTATTAAATACATCCTTTACCTTGTTGAGGGCCACCTTTGTTTCAGCAGTGGTCTCCCCCAGAAGACCGGCAATCTCCTGTACTACCCTCATCTGCTTCTCGATTACCTCCTGGGTGATCTCCAGGGTCTTCTCCTTGAGCTCCCTGATCTCCTCCTTTCTCATGACCTCCTTGGTCACGTCGGTAAAGATGAGAAGAGTGTCCTCCCTGGAGTCCATTGGGATGACGCTTACCATCATATGGAGGTTGTCCCTGGTAAAGGAGACCTTCTCCCAGAGGATATTTTCCTTTCTCTCCACCAGACTTCTTACCTTATTCAGGAACTCAAAGTTATCTAGGGGATGGCCCTTAAGCTCAAAGGGAGCCAGGCCGAAGAATCTGCTGAAGGCCATATTTGACTCCACGATCCTCTTCTCCCCGTCCAGTATGAGGATGGCATTGGGAGAGTTTTCAAAGATCTCATTGGATATCCTCTCGGAGCACTTCTTCACATAGTGGATACACATATCTGCATGGGACATCCCCTTGTAGATGGATATGGCCTTCTCCCGGCAGGTTTCATAGCCGCATCCCCCGCAGTTTAATTCATCCTCTATACTCCTCTTTTCAAGGGAAATAAGGATATCCCTGATCTCCTTCTCTGAAGGAAGCTCCTCCACGATCTTCTTGTCTGCGAAGGAGGTGGAGTAGTGGTGGTTCTCTATGGTGCTCAGATCGATGGTTTTCTCTGGAGCGACAGCTTCCTGCTTCTGGAGGTATTTCTTCAGCTTTTGGACCCTTGAAAAGGCAGATGATCCTGTTCTTGAACCGCTTGGACCTCCCAGGCAGCTCTTTCTGCAGGCGCTGACCTCTATACAGGCTCCCCTCAGGTTTCCATTTATGATCTCTTGGAAGATCTCCATACACTCATCCACTCCGTCTACCCTCATATGGGTGAGCTTCCTCTCCTCCAATACATCCTTTATCCCATCCAGGATTCCCCCTACCACAGGGTAGGAGCTTCCAGAGGCACTTCCATACCTGTCGCACTTACTCTCCTCCTCCAGGTGGTAATCTATCCCGTCAAGGGCCAGCCACTGGGACACCTCGTCAAAGGTAAGAACAGCATCTATGGTCTCTGCATGCTTCTTGGTAAGGGATTCGCACTTCTTGGAGATACACGGTCCCAGAAAAACAACCCTCTCCTTAGGATCCTCCCTCTTTATGGTATTCCCGTGGGCCATCATAGGTGACATATATGGAATTACATAGGGAATTACCTCTGGGAAGTACTTCTCGATGAGAAGAACCACCGAGGGACAGCAGGTAGTGATAAAAAGGTCATCCCTACTCTCCCTTATATAATCCCTGTAGAGCTTGGAGGTGATGTCCGCCCCCACAGCAGTTTCCTCTACCTTTGAGAACCCCAACCTCCTCAGAGCAGTGGTAAACCTATCGGAACTCTCGTAGAACCCCCTGAAGGATGGTGCAACAGATAGGGTAACCTTCTCCTGGGAATTTATTAATTTTTTCACAAATCCTACATCTGAATGGATGTTTCTTGCATTTTGTGGACAGCTGGCAAAGCACTGACCACAGGCGATGCACTTGTCGGCAATTATATGAGCCTGGTTATCCTCTATCTTAATGGCCTTAACCTTACAGGTTCTGACACACTTATAACACTGGTGGCAGTTAGCCTCGGAAAAATTCATTACCTTCATATCTTCATCTCCCTTAAAAGAGTTCTGAATTCCTCAACAATCCCATCCTTGGAGAATGAGTAGACCTTGTCACTTCCTTCTACAGAAGCAGAAACCCCTTCCAAGCAGTTATTCAGACAGAAGCAGGCCTTGAGCTCAACTTTGTCCTCAAGCCTCTCCTCCTTTATGAGTTTTGTAAGGGCATCTATTACATTATAGGAACCCCTAACGTGACAGGCGCTTCCAACACAAACTTTAAGTACGATCATTCATATTCCCCCCTTTAAAAAGTATATTTCCAGTCTACCACAATCGGATTTTTGACACAATAAAAAGTAGCCTTAACAATGGTAGGAAAAGGTGCTATAATCTTAGGGAGAGGTGATACGATGAAGGATAACATAGCTCTTATAGGGTTTATGGGTAGCGGAAAATCCACTGTGGGAAGACAGCTGGCCAGAGCCCTTGAGATGAAGTTTGTGGATATAGATAGAATCATAACTGAAAGAGAGGGGAAATCCATTCCAGAGATCTTTGCCGAGAAGGGGGAGGCCTACTTCAGAAGGCTGGAGAACCAGATAGTGGAGGAGGAATCCAGGGATAACAATGTGGTGATATCAACTGGCGGGGGAGTTATAATAGATAACGCCAACATTAAAAATCTCAGGAAGACATCCTTTGTGGTTTACCTGGACTGTACCCTGGACTGCGTCTACAACAGGGTAAAGAGGAGAAAAAACAGGCCCCTGCTCAATGTAGAGGATATGTATGCCACTATTAAGGATCTCCACGGCAAGAGGGAGAAGCTCTACAGGATCTCCTGTGACTACAGTGTGAGGATAGACGAGGATTCAACCATCTACGATACTGTGGATGATATTAAGAGAAAGTATATTGAAAGCTAAGGAACTCAGGCTGTCTCATATGAGAAGGCCCCATGAGTTCCTTATTTTTTTTACTTATTATAGAGTGTATGAAATCCACTCTTCAATTCATTAAAATGTTTCTTAAATGGAAGTTCAATGAACAAAGGGTTAAATGGTGACTGCAGGCAGTCGTCTTGCACCACTTTTTATCTTTACTTCGTTTCGTCATGCTGATTATGTTCTATCTAGCACCTATAAAAAGAAACGGAAACCCTGCTCTACTAAAAAAGACACTTACCGGAAGTCTTGACTTTTTAGGTACCTTTTGTGTCAAGACAAAAGGTACGAAAGATAATTTATGGAGAGATAAAAGTATTTTTGTTCCCTGCCCTCCCTTAAAAAGGAAAGGGGGGGATTTTTTGTAACTATACTTAAGGAGAGTGATTGTATGGGAAAAATCTTGAGGTGCTTTAGTTTTTTCAGTTTTGTGTTGATCTTGGTGGAGGAGATCTTCGCTTAAACAGCTAAAAATAACTGCAACAGGGGGGAGAACCATGAGAAAGGTAAAGATTATAGAGGAAAGTGTAAGGGAGATATTTGAGAGCAAGATAGAGTACTTTCTAGGGGACAGTCGGGTAGATATTGTGGAGATGAAGTATGCCGTAACAGACTCAAAGTACAGCGTACTATTTATCTACAGAACACCGTCCAGTGAAGGATAGAGGTGGTTTCCTTGATACTTATAAAAGATGCCAGGTTGTCTATAGATGATAGTAGGGTCTCCGACATCCTCATAGATAGGGGAAAGATTATAAGAATAGGAAGGAACATAGAGGCTGAGGGGGCCGAGGTCATAGAGGCTGGAGGGCTCCTCACAACCAGCGGACTGGTAGGTTACTGCTCTCCGGAAACAGAGGGGGCTGTGGTCAGGTTCACCCCGGGAATAAGGGCCATAGAGGAGCTGGATCTTTTTGGACGGGAGCTTATATTCTACCTTAACCAGGGGATTACAAGCATAGTAGTCCATCCTAAAAACAATAACCTCATAAGCGGCAGCGTATGTGTGGTCAAGACCCACGAGGCCCTCATAGAGGACTATGTAATCAAGGAGGATGCAGCTATAAGGGTGATCCTCGGAGGAGACGAGGGCCTGGGAGAGAGAATGACAGAGATAAGGAGCTTCATAGAGCTTCTGGGAGAGTACCGGAAGGGAAGGGAGATGGCAGGAAGGGAAGGGCTCAAGGTTAGGCTCACCGAGAAGATCCTGAGAAAGAGGCACCCTGTTATCTTCAGGGCCGAGAGCAGCTCTGCTGTACTGGATGCTGTAAGGCTCATAGAAAGGTATAACCTCAGCGGAGTGGTGGAAACTCCTGTGGAAAACCGACATACTCTCAAGGCTGTGGAGGACGAGGGAATATATATAATCAGAGAGAGAAGGGATGCTCCCCTGCACAACCTGGAGGAGCTCAGGGAGGCACTGGAGTTTAGCAGGAGGATTGCAAGGTTTTTGAATATAGATCACAGGGTAGGAGAGATAGGTGTGGGGATGGATGCCGACATCGTTATCTGGGAGGAGGATCCCCTTGAAGCTGTAAGTGTGATTATAGACGGAAACCTCATTGGGAGGATAAACCGGTAGGAAGAGGGAATTCCCTCTTTTTTTCTTTGCACAAAAATTAGTATGGAGTTATAATAGCCACAGAGATATAGTTATTGAATGAATTATTAGCATTTTTCCGTAGATAATTCATATCAATACGGTATAGTTTATTCATTTTGTCGTTTATAAAAAAATAAACTATTAATAAAAAGGGGGAAGAAGAATGAACAGACTAAAGGGGAAACTGGCACTTATTACCGGGGCCAGCAGCGGAATAGGAAGGGCAATAGCCGAGAGATATGCAGAGCAAGGAGCAAACCTCATCATCACCTCCAGAAGGGAGGAGAAGCTCCTAGAGGTAAAGGGTAACCTTGAAAATAAATACGGAATAGAGGTAAATATCCTGGTACAGGATGTGAGCAATCCTGAGGATGTAAGGGCAGGTATAGAGAGCCTTCCAGAGAACCTGAAAAAGATAGATATCCTTGTAAACAATGCAGGGCTGGCAGTAGGGATGACCAAGATCCATGAGAGCGACTCTACATCCTTTGACAGGGTAATGGACACCAATGTAAAGGGGCTTCTATACGTGAGCAGAGCGGTAATACCTCTAATGCTTGAAAACAATATCCCGGGACACATAGTTAATATCGGTTCCACAGCTGGAAATGCAGCCTATGCAGGGGGAGGGGTTTACTGTGCCTCTAAATCAGCTGTAAAGACCCTTACAGACGGGATGAGAATAGACCTTATAGACACACCGTTAAGGGTAACAAATATCCAGCCTGGAATGGTTGAGACCAACTTCAGTGTGATAAGACTGGGTGACAAGGAGAAGGCAGACAATGTGTACAAGGGGATAGAGGCTCTTACAGCAGACGATGTGGCTGATACGGTGATCTATGCTACAAACCTTCCCCAGAATGTACAGATCAGTGAGATCACTCTAATGCCTAACCACCAAGCTGATGGGCGTACGCTGTACAAAAAATAAATTTTGAACGTTATTAATAGAATAAAGATCTAATTTAATATGGGGGTTATATGATAAATAAAGCAAAACAATATATACTTGATGAAGTTATTGAACCAATAATCAACTGTGAAGAATTAGATAACAAGCATAAAAATAAAATAAGAGCTAAAAGTACAAAAGTGTGGATAGAGTCTTTTAAAAATGTCGGAGATCTTTATTCATACTTAAAGCATTCAATAAATGCTACTAAAAAGTCTGATAAGTTTGTAGAGGAAGTTAATAACCTTAATTTAAAATCTTTTGAAGATGTTATAAGAGGTTTTGAAAATAAATTTGAAAGTTATTTAAATGAAAATATGAGGATAAGTGATTTTATATTAGGGGAATGTTACACAGCATACGATATATCTACTTATACAAAAAATTATAATATTCAATCAGGAATTTATTTAAATAAAAATAAAACTGGTAAAATAGAATCTATTTTTATAAAGGCTAACTTTTCAGATGGGAAATATCCAAATGAGTGGCTTGTAGAAAATGAAGTTTTAAAATATTATATGCAATCTATTGCGTCTTCTAAAGATAAAGAAAGGCCTAATTTTGATATAAATTATCAAAGAAATAAAGCTATTATAGAAAGCAATAATATTCCCATATACTTATTTAAAAAATTAAGTAAAAATAAGTATGAATTCTCAGGAAATTACAAGTATTCAGGTTGGGTTGAAGAAAAGGATAATTCGAAATGGTTTAGGCTAGAAAGAAATAATGAAAAACTATTTAATAATGAAATAAGTTTAAAAAGCTATAATGAAATTATAGAGAATGAAGAAGCAAGAATTTCTAGATTATCCGCGGAAGAAAGAGCAAAAGAAAGAAAAAATAATAGAGATAAAAAAGTAGAAAGAGTAATAATAAAAGAAGTTAGATATGTTCGAGATCCTTATGTTGTCTGTGATGCTCTAGATCGTGCAAATGGTATCTGTGAGAAATGTAAAGAGAAGGCTCCTTTTATTAGAAAAAAGGACAATACTCCATATTTAGAGGTTCATCATATGGTTCCTTTATCTGAAGGTGGACCGGATACACTGGACAATGTTATTGCTATTTGTCCAAATTGTCACCGTAAAATGCATTTTGGATAGCCATAAAAAACGGGGGAAGTCATGAAAAAGTTCTTTTTAATGTTTTTATTAATGAGTTCAATAGCAACAGCTCAAGTTTATATTAATTGGAGTGCAGATGTTGATAATAAAGGTATTGTGACTGTAAATTGTGAATTAAGTGGAGATGTTAATATGTATTTTTCTGTAGAAGTAGATGCATTTGATGATTATGATTCTGGTTCAGATTATAATTATGGCTCAGATGTTTCTTTAGAACTGAATGTTACAACTAATGTTTATAGCGGGTATTCTTACATTGAGTGTGAACTTGTTGATCAAAATAATTATGAAACAGTTGCAAGTTATAATTTTAAAGCAAACAGGAAATATTATTTAAGTGATTAACTTTGCAAGGTAGAGATAACTTAATCATTTCTTAGGTAATTAGGCTCTTAGGTAGAGATATTTTAAGAGCCTAATTTTTATATTTAAATAACTATTTTGGGAGCTAAAAGTTCATTTTTATATAGTTAGCAAGGCAGCCATTAAAAGCCAGATGCCAAGATTTTTTATATGGTTCATAATATAAATCATATTTAATATTATATTGAGTTTTAAATTTTTCTAGATCTACTTTACTTCCAAAAAGTTCAACATGTGTTGAGTAGCAGTCAATATCAAACTGAGAAGTGTCAATATTAATGTCTAGGTAATCAAATATAAAATGAAGGTTTCTAGAAGTGCTGTTATAGTCAAACCCATATAATAAAAGAGTGTATATTCTATTCTCAATATCATACTGCCTACAAAGCTCCATAGGACTAATTCCTTTTAGAAATAGCTTAAAAAGAAATAATTTCTCTTTATGTTTAGAATAGATGAAATCAAAATCTAATATAAAATTATTGAAGGTATAATTTAATTTTGAAATATCAATTTTTTTAGAAAGAGTAAAAATATTGATATTTGTTTCTTCTCTCCAGACTCTTCTTCCCATGGCATCTCCCAAAAGTTCTTTTAATTCATTTTTACTGTATCTTTCTTTTAACCTATCATAGAGTATCATAGTTCCTCCTATATAAGATTTGTTATAACTACAGCCCTAAAACTATTAACATACCTTACCTCATGGATTATGAGGTTCAAGATCTGTTTTACTTTGGTTCTATCTTCTGTGGTTTTAAGTTTATAAAAATACTTCTTCATGAGCTCCTTATTTCGGATTTCATTAGGTTTTGAAATAGTGTTTCTAAGGTAGTCAATTTCCATCTGCAGATCCTTTCGATTCTCTTTGATCTCCTTGGCAAAGGAGTTAAAGACCTCCTCTGAAATCTTTTCCTCCAGGTATTTTTTGATAAGGTTCTTCTCCTTGGAAATAACCTTTTTAAGCTCTTCTTCATAGAGTGCTATTCTGGTAAGGGGGTTATTAGGATCACTTTCCTCTAATTCAAAGCTTTCAAATTGTTTTTCCAGGGCCTCAATAACCTGGTCTTCCAGTTCCTGGCCTCTATGCCAATGGAGGCGCCTCCTGCAAGTATAGTGGAGAAATCCATATCTATTGATAGCAGGGTAAACTCTTTCACCACATTGACAATAAACATTATCCAGAAGATACTTCTCTTTGTGGGACTTCCTGAGGTTACGTCTTGCCATTCTGTTGGCCAAATAAAAAGTGTCTTCATCTATGATGGCTTCGTGTTCTCCTTCTGTGAGTTTTGGGGGATCAATCTTTTTTCTCTTTCCATTTACCACTTCAGTAGCTAGTTGAATCTTTCCTATATAGATTGGGTTTTGTATGATTCTCTTGATCTGCCTCCCCTCATATATGCCAAATCTCTTAGCAATTTCTGTATATCCCATCCCTTTGATATAGAGGTCAAAGATTTCTCTAACTTTAGGTGCATCTGAATCAATATATAGTTTGGCTTCCCTGTTGGAATAACCAAAGGGAGCTCTTCCACCTGTCCACTTACCACTTTCTCTCATGGTTTGTTTTCTTATTTTAATTCTTCTTCCTAGAACTTTTCTTTCTCTTTCACCTAAAAGTGCAAGAAGATCTGTTCCAAAGTTTTTGTCTATATCATCATCTGTTGAAAGGATTCCTTCCTGGAGAGAGTGCATTTCAATATCTGCCTCCTGGAGGCTTTGGAACATTATTCTATAAGTAATGAAATCCCTGGTCATTCTGGAAAGCTCCCATAGGATAAGAACATCAAAAGACATCTTCTCTATATCTCCCTGGAGTTCTAAAAAACCTTTTCTGTCGTTTCTTGCGCCACTCATTTGATCAACGTATTCTTTAATAACATTTAAATTATGTCTTTTAGCATATTCTCTACACTCTAGAAGCTGAGATTCCCAGTCTTGTTCTTTTGTGGACTCCCTGACGTAGATAATGGCCTTTCTACTCACTGTCTAACTCCTTTAGGAGCTCTAGTATTCTTTTGGAAAATTCTTTTTTCTCTCTGGTTGTCAATTTCTTATTCTTAACAATCATATTTATATCCCCCCTAGAATATTTTATATTGGACTTCTTCGTTTATAATGTCATATGGAATAAGCTCTATAATTGTTTCCTCCACGTAACTTAAAAGGTCATAATGATCCTCTAAAATGATAGAAACCCTTCTATCTAAGAGTTGTATCCACATGAGGTTGTTTTTATATGAAAATTTTACAATTCCCCATTGGCTGATAAATTTTTGTCTCCCTAATCTAGTAAGTTTCAGAAAATTAATCACACATTTTAAAGTTTTAGATTTTAAGCTTCTCAATTTCATAAGTTACCTCCAAAATTTCTATACTTTTAAAAAGTATTTAAAAGATAAATTTTTTATAAAATACTTTTAAAATAAATTTTCAATTAAATTATACTTTTAAAAAGTATAAAAATCAATTTTTTATTTAATTTTTAAAAAAATTGTTATAATTAAATAAGATTTAAAAGTATTTGGAGGATGGTTTATGAAGATAGGAATTATTCTAAAAAAATTACGTGAAGAAAAAGGTTATACAATCAAGCAACTATCTGAAAAAACTGGTATAAGTAATGGTAATCTAGGAGATATTGAGCGTGGAAAAATAGAGGCTCCCAGAAGGAAAACTCTTGAAAAAATCTCTGAGGCTCTCCATTTAAATAAAGATGAGAAAGCAGCTTTATTTTTGGGATTAATTCCAGATAATTTGAAAGGACAAAATTCTAATTTTCGTATTATAAAAACTAAAAAAGTACCTTTATATGGAACTGCAAGTGCTGGCGAAGGATATTTAAATCTAAACGAAGAAATAGAAGAAGGTTTCTCCATTCCAGAGGAAGACTATAAAGAAGGGCGATTTACTGTTAAAGTTCAAGGTAATTCTATGACAAGCCTAAATAAATCAATACCTTGTGGATCTACAGCTTTAGTGGATCCAATGCTATGTGCAGACTATTCAGAACTAGTAGGCAAGGTTTGTGTTTTCACATATAATGATGAAACTTATATAAAGCAGCTTTTAATTGACAAACAAAACTTTATACATTTAGTTTCTTTTAATCCAGATGTGCAAGATATCATTGTAGTAAACCCTGATCTATTGAAATGTGAAGGTAGAGTAATAAAAACTTATTCAGAACAAAATTGGTAACCTTTAAAAGGCTATAATAGAAAAAGAGCTTAAGAAAGCTCTTTTTTTAATTTTTAAAGAATTTATTGACTATCATACTTTTTAAAAGTATACTTCTTTTGAGGTGATAATATGAAAGATAACAGAGAACTGTATAATAAAATTTCAAATGTATTATATGATAAAAAAATCCAAAAAACTGCAATTGCAAAGGAACTAGGAATCAGCAAACAGGCATTTTCATCTCAATTAAGAAAATTAAGAGATGGAGGAGGAATAAATACAACAACTATATTCCTTATTGAAAAAATTACAGGTGAAAATTTTTTTACGCCTTAAATACTTTTTAAAAGTATTTAAGGTTGAAAGGAGGTTATATGGGAAGAACTGAAGGGGGACTCTCTAAGATGCTTGAAAGGAGCATGAATAACCAGTGTAGGTTTATGACCCTGGAGGAGTGTCTTAGAAATGAAGTTGTAATTGATAAGCTGGATGACGAAAGAAGGGAAAAGAGCTTTAAGAATACCAAGTGGCATAAGGATATGCGTAGGAGCTATCAGAAGAAACTAGACGCTTTCCTGGAGGAGCTGCAAAAGGATGGCGTACCTATGGAGCTGCTAAGTGTAGGGATTCAAATAAGCAAGGATTCTAAGGAGCATGATAAGAAGTTCTTTGAGAATGTATCTGAACTGGAAGAGAAGGAGATCTTCTTTGAGGAGCAGAGCGACAATACCAGGGATTACATGGTGAAGTTTACCAATAAGGCTCTTGAGCTATCCAGGGTGGAAAGCTCAGAAGTGGAGAAGAAGATGATGGAAGAGAACCTTATGAAGAGGTTAGAAGGCAAAAAATAAAAGCATGTAAGAAGAGATCCGGAACCTAAAGAGGAAATTAGGGTAAATCAGAAGGAGGTAAAATGAAATATTATAGAGTTTCTGACTTAGGGAACGGAGGGTTTTACCCATTGCAGAAAAACCTGTTTAATAATCCCTATTACCAGAAGAAAGTTAAGAAGATAAAAACCATAAAGAAGGTTAAAAAAGAGGTTACTGTTATTGAGGATCTTCTTTCAGATACTTCAAAGATCGTCTATGGGATCTTATGCGAAAAACTAAATCATTCCCTGGAGAATGGTTGGTTTGATGAAGATAAGAGAATTTTTGTGAAGTTCTCTGTAGAGACATTGGCAAAGATATTAAACAAGTCTAAGGACACCATCATAAGCTGTAAGAAGCAGCTTGAAGCAGTTGGACTAATAGAGATAGTCAAAACCAAGTATAAGTCAGATACTTTTTATATTGGAAAACTGGAGGAAAAACCTACTGAAGAAATTGAAATGGAATTGGAGATAAGGATTCCTCAAAATGAGGAAGAGAAGGAAGAAAAAATCCTTGAAGTCGAAAACGTCGACCAGTCGAAACTTTCTGATCTACCGGTCGAAAACGTCGAATTCCTCGGAGTCGAAAATGTCGACCTTATTAAAACTAAGAACAATAAAACTATTAATAAAACTACTACTAGGGAAAACCTGGAAAGTAGTAATTATAAAAATTATATTAAAGAGATACTCAAAGAATGTGGTTTTGAGAGTATCACTAAGGGAACAGTTAAAAACATACTGGCTCTAAGTCCGACCTATGACAGACTTAGAGAGGTTTTAACATACGTAAAAACAAACGAAATGGGAGAGGGGGCAATAGTTAAGGCTTTAAGGGATGAGTGGGTAACCCGGGAGCCTAAAAGGAGACTTCCTAAGAACCTTTCGAGAGAAGACAAGATAAGCCTTGTTAAGGGTAAATTAGGCATGGACAGGGTTAAGCAGATTAGGGAAGAACTGGTAGAAAGGTACAAGAGATACCAGGAGAGCCCTAGTTTTGACAGGCATATCAGTAGGGAGCTAGATGAGAAGCTCTGTAAGCTTTAT
>CAYSGC010000033.1:0-12487 GCA_964430145.1 uncultured Fusobacteriaceae bacterium
TAGGATCTAGTGTCTTTGACGTGGGAGTTCAAGTCTCCCCCTCCGCACCATTTAAAACTAATAAAAAACTTTAGGACTGAAGTGAATTCAGTCCATTTTTTTATTGTTTTAGAAAATTAAAAGTTTGGAAAAAGTGTAGGTAGAATTTAAAGTACAAACCTCCGCACCATTTACTTGAAATGAAAAATACGAACGGAATAAATCCGTTCTTTTTTATTTCAGTAAACAATTAAAACCTTATACACAAATTAAGGACTGAAGTAAATTCAGTCTATTTTTTGTTTAAGATTTTAAAATTTTTTTTGTCTTGTAATCAGGTCGGATTCATAGGAGGTTTCAATGGGAAAGGTGTTTAATCCGGGAATAAATATTTTTCATCGCAGTTAGATGGCGTAATTGTATTTGTTTCCAGGAGGATCTCTACAAGATAAAAGTCACTATCCTTAGAGGGTTCTAAAAATCTTTGCATTTCAGTTAGGATAAGTCCATTCTTTAACTAGTTAATAATTAGTGAGCATATTGATATACCTTTTCTTCTATTAATTTTTACACTATCTTCAGTATGCGTATATATGAATTGACAACATATTTTAATATAAGTAATGCTCTATAAGCTGAAAAAAGTCAAGGGTAGGAAGAGAGAACCAGTTTGAATATCAGTATACAGGAGAGCACCCCCTCCTCTAAAGAAACACTGAAAACTGGATCTTTAGAGGGGGGGCTCTCTTTAAAGTATTTATCTTTTAAAGGTTGAGGAATCCAATCATATTGAGGGAATCCAGCTGTGAATTTCTGGTGTGGGCCTTGCAGGCCTCCTTTGCTTCCTCTACATCTCCAGTGAGAATTGCGTCGATAATACGCAGGTGTTCCCCTACCGATTCCTGAACTCTCGTTGTTTCCCTGATAGCAAGGGTTCTCATCCTCTGGTTGTGTTCATAGATATTTGACATCATCTTTATGAGGTAGTCATTTTTGGTGGATTCCAGAATGAGGTAGTGGAGTTCCCAGTCTAAAATATGGAGTTCCTCTCTGGATAGTTCCCTCCACATCTGAAATTTGTTTCTTATTTCAACCAGCTTTTCCTTGTTGATAGACTCCATACAGCACTCGATTAGCTCGGGTTCTATTATGTGCCTTGCCTGGAAGATATCATTGATGTTTTTTACGGAGATCTCAGATACAAAGAAGCCTCTTCTGGGGATTATTTTTATGAGACCCTCCAGCTCCAGCCTGTTCATAGCCTCGCGAAAGGGGGTACGACTAACCTCCAGCTCAGTAATGAGAGCTCTTTCATCCAGGTGGGTATTTGGTCTGTACTCCCCCTTAATGATCTTTCCCTTGACTATATCATAAACCTTTTCCTTTAAGTTTTCATATTTTTTCATAGTGCACCTACTCTCTTATAATATACATATAGTATACAATTTTTTGTTGGAAAAATCAAAGTATAAATATTTAATTCACTTATTTCCTAAAAACGTTGCTTTCTTAGGCTTTTTAAAACCGATTAAGAACATTAAACTCCGTATTAATGCTTTTTTTAGTCAAAAAAAGTTGACATTCTCATATATAGCGGTATACTATTTGTATACAGATTGGGTATCTGGTAAAAAAAATAAGGGGGAAAAAGATGAAAAAAGTATTTTTGTTTGTTATGGTAGCAATGGTAGCAATGTTTTCTTTAGCGGAAGAGTCCTACTCTTTCTTTGGAAAGAAGAACAAGACTGTAGAGTGGAAGCTGGGTCACAATGCCAATACAGATCATATCTGGCATAAGACATCTGTAAAATTTGCAGAGCTTGTGGAAGAGAAATCAGAGGGAAAGATGAAGATTAACATATTCCCAAATGGTCAGCTGGGATCGGAAACAGATATGATCAACAGTGTAAGACTGGGAACACTGGATATGGTACTTACAGGAGAAACACTTCAAAACTGGGCACCTAAGGCTGCACTAATGGCTGTTCCCTATGCTTTCAGAGATCTTGACCATATGAGAAAAACTCTAGAGGGACCAGTTGGTGAGGAGATCAAGAGCGATATAGAGGCTAAGGCTGGATTAATTCCTCTATACTATCACGAAAGGGCACCTAGAAACCTTACTACAAACAGAGAGGTTAAAGGTTTAGGGGATATTCAGGGGATGATAATCAGAGTACCAGATGTACCTGTGTTTGTTAGAACCTGGGAGGTGCTTGGAGCAAAGCCTACACCAATGGCGCTACAAGAAGTATTTACTTCACTACAGCAGAATACAATCCATGCCCAGGAAAATCCATATGACCTGATCGACAGCCTGGGATTCTATGAGGTACAGAAGTATGCATATGAAACTGAGCACGTTATCCAGTGGATCTATGCTACTGTGGGACAAAGACAGTTTAATAAGTTAAGTCCGGAGCTTCAGCAGGCAGTATTGGAATCAGCTGAGGAAGCACAGGCATATGCGGGAGAGATGTTTGATACTTTTATCGCAACAGCAAAGCAGAACCTCATCGACAGAGGAATGGAGATAAGAACAGTTAATAAGGATGAGTTTAAGAATAGGGTTACCCCTGCAATGAAGGATATCCTGACTCCAGAGCAGTTTGAGCTATATACTAGAATCAGTGAGATAAAGTAATTTTAAAGTAAAGGAGTGAGAGCAGTGAAAGGAAGAGATTACATAGCAAAAATATTAGAGGTAGGTGCAGTAATTAGTTTTACTGCTCTCATTTCTGTAGTAACTCTACAGGTGTTTGCAAGATTTATGCTCCCCAAGGCTCCGTCGTGGACCGAGGAGGCTTCTAGATTTCTCTTTATATATTCAGTGGCATTTTCAGCTCCACTGGCACTGAAAAGAGGAGAATATGTAAAGGTAGATATAGCAGTGAGCAGACTGCCTGAAAAGATAGTTGAAAAGTTAGAGGGAGTTATCTACACAGCTCTTTCGATATTCTTTATGTTAATAACATATCATGGATATACCTTCGCAAGCCTTGGTACTATCCAGACCTCTCCGGCGCTTATGCTGCCTATGGTAATACCTTACGGAAGTATTGCAATGTCTGCGGTATTTATAACTATGTATTCAGCCAGGGAAGCGTCAAAAAAACTCAAGGGAAAGAAGAGGGAAAGTGAAGAGGTGGTTAAGGAATGGAATTAATGTTATTTGCAGTATTTTTTATACTTTTATTTATAGGAGTGCCTGTGGCATTCTGTCTGGGACTTTCTTCTTTTGTTTACCTTCTTCTATCTGGAATACCTCTTGTGGTAATTCCTCAGAAGATGTATGCAGGGATGGACGCCTTTACTCTTCTGTGTATTCCGGGTTTTGTTCTGGCAGGAAACCTTATGAATAGCGGAGGAATAACGGAAAGAATCATAAAGTTCTGCAATGCCTTTGTGGGGCATATAAGGGGAGGCCTGGGACTTGCCAATATAGGATCCTCCATGGTATTTGCAGGGATATCGGGAACGGCTCTGGCTGACACAGCAAGTATCGGCGGAATAATGATACCTGCAATGAAGGAGGAGGGATATGAGGGAGACTATGCAGCAGCAGTAACTGCAGCCTCTTCAACGATAGGACCTATCATACCTCCGAGTCTGCCTATGATTATTGTAGGAACTCTTACAGGGATATCGGTAAGCAGAATGTTTTTAGCAGGGGCTATACCGGGACTTCTTCTGGGACTTGGAATGATGGCAGTTTCATTCTTTATCTCCAAGAGAAAGGGACACCCTCAGGGAAGGAAGTTTACCCTGAAGGAAAAAGCTGCAGCTTTTAAGGATGCTTTCTGGGCCCTTATGCTTACAGCACTTATCCTCTATGGAATCCTGGGAGGAATATTTACCCCTACAGAGGCATCCATAGCAGCGGTACTGTATGCTATTCTTGTAGGAAAGTTTATCTACAAAGAGCTTGAGTTCAAAAATCTTCCCAAGATACTTCTGGATTCAATAGTTGCAACATCTGCGATAATGATGCTTGTGGGATTTGCCAATGTATTTGCCTGGATCTTAACCAGTCAGCAGGTACCTCAGATGGTGGCTCAGGGGGTCCTGAGTATTTCACAGAATAAGGTAGTGGTACTTCTTCTTATAAACCTACTGCTTCTACTAGTGGGGACATTTATGGAGACCATAGCTGCCCTTGTAATACTCTTCCCTGTACTTTTAGAGATAGTGATCCCCCTTGGGATAGATCCAATTCAGTTTGGAGTAATTATGGTACTTAACCTTATTATAGGTCTGACCACACCACCAGTGGGAGTTTGCCTCTTTGTGGCATCCAGTATAGGAAAGGTATCCATGGGACAGGCTGTAAAGGCGATAATACCATTCTTAATAGTTAGTTTAATTGTACTTATGATGGTAACTTATATACCGGCAGTGAGCCTTATGTTACCTAAATTATTACTTGGTTAGAGGATAGAGGAGGAAGTTTTAGATGAAGGCGATACAGGTAGCAGAACCAGGAAGAATAGAGGTAGTGGAGAGGGAGATGCTGGAGATAAAAAATTCAGATGATGTCCTTGTAAAGATAAAGGCTGCAGGAATATGCGGATCGGATGTACACATCTACCACGGGACCTCACCAGTGGCAACATACCCAAGGGTTGTGGGACACGAGATGGTGGGAGAGGTAGTAGAGGTAGGAAACAGCGTTAGGGGAGTAAAGGCAGGGGACAGAGTGGTAATAGAGCCTATGATCGGGTGCGGAGAATGCTATGCCTGCAAAAATGGGAGACCCAATGCCTGTGCTACTCTTCAGGTAAGGGGATGCCACGTAGACGGGGGGTTCCAGGAGTACTTTGTGGCCCCTGAAAAGGCAGTATACAAGTTTAAGGATGAGATCTCCTGGGAGAAGGCTGCTATGATAGAGCCCTATACAATAGCGGATCAGATAACCTGGAGAGCAGACATAAGAAGGGGAGACTATGTATTTATCATAGGGGCAGGTCCTATAGGCCTGTGTGTTCTGGAGATGGCCAAGCTAAAGGGTGGAATATGCATAATCTCAGACTATAATGAGAAGAGACTGGAAATAGCCCAGGAGCTGGGAGCAGACTATGTGTTAAATCCTGCAAAGTGCGATCCTCTGGAAGAAGTAAGAAGGATAACGAGCGGGATGGGGTCCAATGTAACTATAGATGCAGTGTGTCTGCCTAAGACCTTTGAGCAGGCAGTTGAGATAACCTCAGTGGCAGGAAGGGTTATGTGCCTTGGGTTTACCAAGGAGGTATCTGAGATAGCTCAGCTGAATATTACCCTGAAGGAGCTGGATGTTAGGGGGTCCAGACACCAGACATTTAAGTTCCAAAATGTGGTTGACCTCTTTAATAAGGATAAGCTAAATCCAGAGAAGCTGGTGTCCAATGTGATTGATTACAGGAGAGTAGACGAGGCTATGGACCTTATCGAAAATAAGCCTGAGGAGATATGTAAGATAGTATTAAAGTTTGACTAAATGAAGAGAATAAAAGGGGTAAGCACAATGAAGATGACATGGAGATGGTATGGTAGGGGGAATGATGAGGTAACTCTAGATAAGATAAAGCAGATTCCCGGAGTAGAGGGTGTAGTGTGGTCGCTGCACGATATGCCTGCAGGGGCAGAGTGGCCGATGGACAGGATAGAGGAGGTGAAGTCTCAGGCTGAAGAGTATGGGTTCAATATAGATGTGGTGGAGAGTGTAAATGTCCATGAGGATATAAAGCTGGGCCTTCCCACAAGGGATGAGTATATAGAAAACTATAAGAAAACCATGGAAAAGCTGGCTAAGGTGGGGGTAAAGGTTATATGCTACAACTTTATGCCTGTATTCGACTGGACGAGGACGGATCTCTACAAGGAGCTCGAGGACGGATCTACGGCACTTTTCTTTGAAAGCAGCAAGATAGCAGACGTAGACCCGGTGGAGCTTATTAAGACAATATCCCAGGATGTAGATGTAACTATGCCAGGATGGGAGCCGGAAAGGCTTGCTAAGATAGAGGAGCTTTTTGAAGCGTATAAGGGATTCACAGGTGAGGAGCTGTGGGCCAACCTGAAGTACTTCCTAGAGGAGATAATACCAGTGGCTGAAAAGCTTGATATAAAGATGGCTATTCATCAGGATGATCCTGCCTTTGATATCTTTGGATTACCAAGGATAATGGTGAGTAGGGACAGTATAGAGAGGTTTTTAAAGCTTGTGGACAGTCCATATAACGGTCTCACCCTTTGCACAGGATCTCTCGGGTCATCTGTTTCCAACGATATCCCGGCAATAATAAGGGAGTTCCATGACAGAATTCATTTTGCCCACGTAAGAAATGTAAGGGTATATGAAAACGGAGATTTTATCGAGACGTCTCACAGAGCGTGCGACGGATCTGTAGATATAGTGGATGTAATCAGAGCCTACCATGAAAATGGATACAAGGGGTATATGAGGCCTGACCACGGGAGACATCTGTGGGGGGAAGAGGAAACCTGCAGACCTGGATATGGTTTATATGACAGAGCCATGGGAATCATGTATATACTGGGAATCTGGGATCAGCTTGAGAAAAAATAATGAGGTGGCAAGGATGAAGTTGACTAAGAAGGACATTTTAGATAGAAAGAAGTGGCAGGAGAAAGGGTATAAGCTTCCAAACTTTGATATGGAGGAGGTAGCCAAGAGAACCTTGGAGGAGCCTACGTGGGTGCACTTTGGTGCAGGAAATCTCTTTAGAGCTTTTACAGCAGCAGCACAAAATAAGCTTTTAAATGAGGGAAAGGCAGATAAGGGGATAATTGTAGCTGAGGGCTACGACTATGAACTTATCGAGAGGGTGTATAAGCCCTACAATGACCTGAGCCTCCTGGTGACTCTGAAGCCAGATGGAAATATTGAGAAGGAAGTAATTGGAAGCGTGGTAAGATCCATAGCTGCAGATTCAAAGGATGAAGGAGCGTGGGAGGAGCTTAAGAAGATCTTTAGGGCTCCCAGCCTTCAGATGGCAAGTTTTACCATAACTGAGAAGGGATATTCTGTGACTGATGGAAGGGGAGAGATCCTTCCTATGGTGGAGAGGGATGTTGCAGGGGGGCTAGAAGCACCAGAGTACTTTATGGGGAAGCTGACCTCCCTATGCTATGAGAGATACAGAGCTGGAGGAACCCCTATAGCCCTTGTAAGTATGGATAACTGCTCCCATAATGGAACAAAGCTATATGAAACAGTGAGCTACTACGCCAAGGAGTGGGTAGAAAAGGGAGCTGCTGAAGGAGGATTCCTCGACTATATCACAGATTCATCAAGGGTAGCCTTCCCATGGAGTATGATAGATAAGATTACTCCAAGACCAGATGAGCTTGTAAGGGAAAATCTTGAAAAAACAGGGTTTGCAGATACCGAGATAGTGATAACGGAGAAAAACAGCTACTCAGCTTCTTTTGTCAATGCAGAAGAGCCGCAATATCTTGTTATAGAGGATAACTTCCCTAATGGAAGACCAAACTTGGATGAAGCAGGGATAATCTTCACAGACAGAGGAACGGTGGACAGGGTAGAAAGGATGAAGGTTTGCACCTGCTTAAACCCGCTGCATACAGCCCTGGCGATCTATGGGTGTCTGCTGGAGCACAATAGCATAGCAGAGGAGATGAAGGATGAGGAGCTGAGATCCTTCATTGAAAGAATAGCTTATGATGAAGCTATAAAGGTGGTAACAGATCCTAAGATCCTAAATCCATCTGAGTTTATAAGGGAGGTTATGGAGGTGAGGTTCCCTAACCCATTTCTTCCAGATACTCCCCAGAGGATAGCAACAGATACCTCCCAGAAGATAGCTATCCGTTTTGGAGAGACGATAAAAGCTTACCACGACGACGAGAGATTAGATGCTGGAGAACTGAAGATGATACCACTAGTAGTAGCCGGATGGTGCAGATACCTCATGGGAATCGCTGATTCAGGAAACAGGTTTGATCTCAGTCCAGATCCTCTTCTAGAACAGCTGGTAAAACATGTGGAGGGAATAGAGCTGGGGTATGAGGGAGACATCAAGCCTCACCTAGAGCCAATCCTTTCAGATGAGAAGCTCATGGGGATGAATCTCTATGAGGCAGGTCTGGGAGAGAGGATAGAGGGGTACTTCAGAGAGTTGATTGGTGGTAGAGGAGCTGTAAGAGCTACTCTAAAGAAGTATTTGAAAAATTAAATTTTTATAGAGCAAAAAAACTTTAAGAGGCTTGGTCCTATGGGAGCAAGCCTCTTTTTAATTTTATAATTTTATCCAAATAGTGATAGTAAAACACCAGCTGATACAGCAGAACCAATAACTCCAGATACATTTGGTCCCATAGCATGCATCAGAAGGAAATTGGATGGATTTTCCTTTTGGCCTACCACCTGAGATACCCTTGCAGCCATGGGAACGGCAGAAACACCAGCTGATCCTATAAGGGGGTTGATATCCATATTTGTAAGCTTGTTCATAAGCTTAGCCAGAAGGATACCAGCTGCTGTTCCCACACCAAAGGCAATGATTCCAAGTCCTAAGATTGCCAGAGTCTCAACTCTTAGGAACTCCTCTCCAGTGGCCTTTGCTCCTACAGATATACCGAGGAAGATTGTAATGATGTTGATGAGGGCGTTTTTAGCAGTGTCCTCCAACCTTCCAACTACTCCACATTCTCTGAAGAGATTTCCCAGCATGAGCATTCCCACAAGGGTAGCTGCAGGAGGAACTATGAGGGAAACAACGATTGTTACAATGATAGGAAAGATTATTTTTTCCTTCTTGGATACATTTCTCAGCTGCTCCATCTTTATCGCTCTCTCCTCCTTTGTGGTGAGGAACTTCATAATAGGAGGCTGTATAATTGGAACTAAGGCCATGTAGGAGTATGCAGCAACTGCAATGGGCCCCAGCAGATGCGGTGAAAGCTTAGATGAAAGGAAGATAGCTGTAGGGCCGTCTGCTCCTCCTATAATCCCTATGGAAGCAGCTTCCTGAGCTGTGAACAGCCCCGAAAGGATAGCTCCGGCAAAGGTCATAAAGATACCGAACTGAGCTGCAGCTCCAAGAAGAAGGGATCTTGGGTTAGCAATAAGGGGTCCAAAGTCTGTCATAGCTCCTACCCCAAGGAAGATCAGTGGTGGAAAGATCCCCAGGTGGTTTCCCTGAAATAGGTAGTATATAAGCCCTCCCGGCTGCACAGTGGTAATGAGGTTGTCCTTGATCTCCATTACAGGCTTTGCCATAAGTCCAGCCATAGGAAGGTTTGTAAGGAGCATTCCGAAAGCGATGGGAACCAATAGCAGCGGTTCAAATCCCTTGACTACAGCCAGATAAATCAGAAGGCAAGCTACAAGAATCATAATGATGGTGCTGAGGGTCATACCATAGAATCCTGTATTTTGAATAAAGTCGAATATAGCACTTAACATAAATTCTCCTCCTCTACAAGATTATGATATAACAACTAGCAGGTCCCCTGCATTTACAGAAGCTCCAGAGCTTACATTGATATCTGCAACGGTACCGTCACACGGTGCCATGATCTCATTTTCCATCTTCATGGCTTCCAGTACAAGGAGCACCTCTCCCTTGCTTACCCTATCTCCCTTGTTCTTGTGAACATTGATTACAGTTCCAGGCATAGGTGCAGCAACGGAGCCCTCTCCTTCTATCATAGGAGCAGCAGTAGCCTTAGGTGGTGCTGCCTTTACTGGGGCAGGTTTAGGTGGTGCTGTTTTTATGGACTCCTTTACCATGGGAGTACTTGCCTGATCTCCCACAATCTCTTCAATTCCTACTTCATACTCTATACCATTTACAACTACTTTAAAATTCTTCATAACGACCTCCTAATCTATAATCTGCTATTCATCTGTTCAATTATTCCTGCGTGATTCCAAGAGTTTTGTGAGCTCTCCACCCTTCTTATATTTCTGATAATAATATTACTCATGGGTGTTTTCAGCTTTGCAGAAAGGGCTACGGTTATTGCTGCAATAACAGCTTCATCCCCCTGAGGTTCTTCTATCTCCTGAATCTCAGGCTGAGAGGGAACCGCTACACTGCTTGCAACTGTAACAGGCTTTTCCTTTGTTTTAAGGACCTTAGTCATAACCTCCATAACGCCCTTTAAGATAATCAGTGAGATGAAGGTTATTCCCATTCCAAGTAACATTGTAAATCCCACACCTAAAAGTTTTTCACCGAAGGAAAGGGAGTGAATTGTTTCAGGGTTGGAAAATATCTCCATAACTTCATTAATTGTCACTGTTAATCACTTCCTTTCTACAGCGGTATATTTCCATGTTTTTTGCTAGGCATCTTCTCTCTTTTTCCCTCAAGCATATTGAAGGCATCTATTATTCTTTGTCTTGTGGTCTTAGGCTCTATTACGTCATCAACAAATCCTCGTTCAGCAGCCTTATATGGAGTGGCAAACTCGGTGGTGTACTCCTCCAGTTTCTGCTTTCTCATGGCTTCCTGATCCTCTGCATTTTTAATGTCGTTTTTGAAGATTATATTTACAGCTCCCTTTGGTCCCATTACTGCTATCTCTGCAGTTGGCCATGCAAATACCATATCCGCTCCCAGGGACTTGGAGCACATTGCCACATAAGCTCCCCCGTAGGCTTTTCTGGTAATCAGGGTAACCTTAGGAACAGTAGCCTCACTGTAGGCATAGAGGATCTTCGCTCCGTGTCTTATGATTCCTCCGTACTCCTGGTTGGTACCTGGAAGGAACCCTGGAACATCCACTATTGTAAGAAGAGGGATATTAAATGAGTCGCAGGTTCTTATGAATCTGGCAGTTTTATCCCCGGCATTTATATCCAGGCATCCAGCCATAACCTGAGGCTGGTTGGCAATGATTCCCACAGACTGGCCGTTTATTCTGGCAAAACATGTAACTATATTCTTGGCAAAGTAAGGCTGATACTCCATGTAATCTCCGTTATCTACCAGATAGGAGATAAGCTCAAACATACTGTATGGCTTGTTGGGGTTAGCAGGGATGATACTTGTGAGCTCCTCTACCTGCCTGTTGATGTCATCCTGTATCTCAACCCTTGGGGCCTTCTCCATATTGTTTGATGGGAGGAAGCCAACCAGCCTTCTGATCTCAGCTATACACTCCTCATCTGTCTGAGAGATAAAGTGCACATTTCCGCTGACACTGTTATGGGTCATAGCTCCTCCAAGAGCCTCAGCTGAAACCATCTCTCCAGTAACGGTTTTTATTACCTGGGGACCTGTAATAAACATCTGGGATGTGGTGTCCACCATGAAGATAAAGTCTGTAAGGGCCGGAGAATAGACAGCTCCACCGGCACAAGGTCCCATGATAGCAGATATCTGAGGGACTACACCAGAGTAGATGGAGTTTCTGTAGAAGATATCCCCATATCCAGAGAGGGCATCTACAGCCTCCTGGATTCTGGCACCTCCAGAGTCGTTAAGCCCTATTACAGGGGCTCCCACCTTGGCAGCATTATCCATAACTTTGACGATCTTTTTAGCGTGCATCTCACCCAGAGCACCACCAGTTATTGTAAAGTCCTGGGAGAAAGCATATACCAGTCTTCCGTTGATGGATCCGTAACCAGTAACTACAGACTCACTCTCCATATTGGCCTTGTCCAGACCGAAGTTTGTGCAACGAAGTTTTACAAAGGCATCCATCTCTATGAAGGTACCTGGATCAAAGAGTTTTTCCATCCTCTCTCTGGCAGTTAGTTTCCCCTTGGCGTGCTGCTTCTCAATTCTCTTGATACCTCCCCCTAGAGATATGACTTCCTTCTTCTTGATTAGATCATTTATTTTTGCAATAGGCATAGGTAAAATCCTCCTTAGACATGGTTTCTTTCACATAGTTCCACTAAAACTCCCTTGGTTCCTTTTGGATGCATGAAGGCTATCTTAGCTCCCCCAGCACCGTATCTAGGGCTCTCGTCGATCATTCTGTATCCCTTATCCATCATATAGTTTATTGCATAATCGATATCCTCTACCCTGAAGGCGATGTGCTGTACTCCCTCCCCCTTCTTATCTATATACTTGGCAATGGGCCCATCTGGGTGGGTGGATTCAAGAAGCTCCAGTTCAGTATCTCCAACTGGCAGAAAAGCAACCTTCACCTTCTGGTCCTCAACTACTTCAGTTCCGTGAACCTTTATCCCCATTACATTTTGGTAGAAGTCAGCTACCTCATCTAAGTTTTTAACAGCTATTCCTATATGATCGATCTTCATTGCTTTCATGATATTCCCCCTCATCAATTCATATTTATCTTTTTTAGAATGGTTTCTGTGGCAGAGTATGGATTATTTCTTCTTTCGGCCACCTCTGCCGACAACTCCTCCAACAACCTTCCGTCATAGGTTTTTTCCAAAAGTTTTTGCAGCATTCTTTCCTTAACTATATTTAAAAGTTCACTTCTTTTATTTTCAACCCTTCTTGCAGCTCCGCCGCCGCTGTTTTTCATATATTCCTTGTGTTCAAGGATGGCTTTT
>CAYSGC010000033.1:12587-18353 GCA_964430145.1 uncultured Fusobacteriaceae bacterium
CAGGACTTTACAATATCTACCTCCGACTGACCCACTCCCACTGTCTCTATAAAGATATAATCACAACCAAAAATATCCAGTATATCCGTGGCTATGCCAGTAGCTTCAGAGATCCCTCCCAGGCTGCCTCTGGCTCCCATAGACCTTATGAATACTCCGGGATCACTGTTTAGATCGGACATCCTCACCCTATCTCCCAGTATTGCCCCCCCTGTAAAGGGACTTGTGGGATCTATGGCAATAACCCCTACCCTTTTCCCCTCACGCCTGATGGACTTGACCAGTTTGTCGGTGAGGGTGCTTTTTCCAGCCCCTGGAGGACCGGTAATGCCTATGACATAGGCATTACCGCTTTTGGAATAGAGATCCTTTATTATGTTGGCAGCTTCAGAGTCGCCATTTTCAGCCATGGTAATAAGTCTTGCAGCAGCTCTCTTACTTCCATTTAAGAGTTTCTCCTTTATATTCTCCATGGGCTCTCTTCCTACCTTTTAATGTTGTTTCTGATAAAATCAATAGTTACACCTGTAGGTGTTCCCGGGGTAAAGATCTCAGCAACCCCCTTTTCCTTCAGGAATGGAATGTCTGAATCTGGAATAACTCCTCCTCCTATAAAGAGGATGTCCTCAGCATCATGTTCAGCGAGTAACTGACTGATCTTTGGAAGAAGTGTATTGTGGGCACCAGAGAGGATGCTTGCTGCAATACAGTCTGTATCCTCCTGAATAGCTGCATTAACAATCTCTTCGGGAGTCTGTCTTAGTCCCGTGTATATTACCTCCATACCTGCATCTCTAAGGGCTCTTGCGATTATCTTGGCTCCTCTGTCGTGGCCATCAAGGCCGGGTTTAGCGACCAATACTCTTATAGGTCTCTCTATCTTTTCCATCATTGTTCCTCCTCAGATTTTATAGATTTACGCTTTGCTGATATTCTCCAAATACTTCACGCATTACTCCGCAGATCTCACCAAGAGTAGCGTAGGACCTTACAGCCTCAAGGATATAAGGCATTACATTCTCACTTCCCTCACAAGCTTTTCTAAGGTTAGCTAAGTTCACTTCTACCTGGGCATTATTTCTTTCAGCTCTAAGTTTAGCCAGCTTTTCTCTCTGCATCTCACCAACGATAGGGTCAACCTTGAGAAGATCCTTAGGAGCCTCCTCCTCTATCTTAAACTGGTTCATACCTACGATGATTCTCTTCTCCTCCTCTACCTCTCTTTGGTAGTAGTAAGCGGCATCCATGATCTCCTCCTGGATATATCCCTTCTCGATGGCTGCTGGAGCCCCTCCAAGATCGTCGATCTTCTTGATATACTCCATAGCTTTTCTCTCTATCTCGTCTGTCTTGGCTTCTATATAATAGGATCCTCCAAGAGGGTCGATGGTGTTTGTTACTCCGCTTTCATGGGCAACTATCTGCTGGGTTCTTAATGCTACTCTTACTGAATCCTCTGTTGGAAGAGCAAGGGCCTCATCCTTGGAGTTTGTGTGAAGGGACTGGGTTCCTCCCATAACAGCAGCCAGTGTTTGGATAGCTACTCTTACAATATTGTTTTCGGGCTGCTGGGCGGTAAGTGTAGACCCACCAGTCTGTGTATGGAACTTAAGAGCCATGGATTTAGGGCTCTTAGCTCCGAATCTTTCCTTCATTATCTTAGCCCACAGTCTTCTTGCAGCTCTGTACTTTGCCACTTCCTCCAGGAGGTCGTTGTGGGCATTGAAGAAGAATGAAAGCCTAGGAGCAAAGGAATCCACATCCAGTCCCGCTTTTATGGCAGCTTCAACATAGGCGATACCGTCAGCCAGGGTAAACCCAACTTCCTGAGCAGCTGTGGAACCAGCTTCCCTGATATGGTATCCGGAGATACTGATTGTATTCCAGAGGGGAACATCCTTTGAACAGTATTCAAAGATATTTGTGATAAGTCTCATTGAAGGCTCTGGCGGGAAGATATATGTCCCCCTTGCTACATATTCTTTCAAGATATCGTTTTGAATAGTTCCCCTTAATTTATCTGGGGAGACTCCCTGCTTTTCAGCTACAGCAATGTACATTGCAAGGAGTACAGAAGCAGGGGCATTGATTGTCATAGATGTACTTACCTTGTCCAGAGGGATACCGTCAAAGAGGATCTCCATATCTGCAAGGGAATCGATGGCAACTCCCACCTTACCTACTTCACCCTCGGAAAGAGCGTGGTCGGAATCATAACCTATCTGAGTGGGAAGGTCGAAGGCCACTGAAAGCCCCTTGGATCCCTGTTCTATAAGGTATTTATACCTGTTGTTGGACTCCTCAGCAGTGGCAAAACCAGCATACATTCTCATGGTCCAGAGTCTTCCCCTGTACATTGTAGGCTGTACCCCCCTTGTATATGGGAACTGTCCCGGGAACCCGATCTTCTCCTGGTAGTCCACGGAGTTTATATCTCCAGGGGTATAGAGTCTGTTGATCTCATCTCCAGAACCAGTGAAGAATGTAGTGTTTCTCTCTGGTCTCTTCTCCAAAGATTGTTCTGTTTTTTCGTGGTACTTCTGATAGTTATCTTGTATCTCCTGCAGTTTTTCCTTGTTAAACATATCTTCCTCCTTGAGATTAAGGTTTATATTAAATTTAAATTTTCATACTTCCGGTTTTCAGGAATCTGTCGTGCCATGAAAGGGCTTCGCCGATAATGTGGGGCTGGTGTCCCCCTACCTCCCTCTCGGCTCTGTCCAGATACTCATGGAGCATACCCTTGTAGTCTGGGTGAGCACAGTTGTCCATGATAGCTCTGGCTCTTTCACGAGGGGTAAGACCTCTAAGGTCAGCTAATCCCTGCTCTGTAACTATTACCTGAACATCGTGCTCCGTATGGTCCACATGGGATACCATGGGCACAATGGATGAAACCAGTCCGTTTTTAGCTGTGGATACTGTTGTGTAGATGGAGATGTAGGCATTTCTTGTAAAGTCTCCAGAACCTCCAAGACCGTTCATCATCTTGCTTCCCATTATATTTGTAGAGTTAACGTGACCATAGATATCCACCTCTATGGCTGTATTCATAGCTATGACCCCCAGCTGCCTTGCTATGGATGGGTTGTTGGAGATCTCCATGGGTCTCAGGATGCAGTACTTGCTGTAGTGTTCTATATTATTCATTAGCTTTTCCAGTCCTGCTTCAGAAGGGGTAAAGGATGTTCCCGATGCTACCTTTACCTTGCCTGCATCGATGAGGTCAAACATGGAATCCTGAATAACCTCTGTGTAGCAGGTGAGGTTTTCAAAATCGGAATCCACAAGCCCTCCCAGAACAGCGTTGGCTACAGATCCTACGCCGGACTGAAGGGGCAGGAGGTTTTCAGGAAGTCTTCCGCACTTTACCTCGCTTTCCAGGAAGTTAATAATGTGTTTGGAGATCATCCTGGAGTTGTCGTCGATAGCTCCCAGGGGTCTTACCTTATCTGTGATTTCAGAGTGAACTATGGCTACTATCTTTTCAGGATCACACTGGATATATGGTTTTCCTATCCTGTCTCCCGGATTCTTTATGGGGATGGGATCCCTGTGGGGAGGATTTTCAGTCATATAGATATCGTGAACTCCCTCAAGAGCCAGGGGCTGGGAGGTGTTTATCTCAACAATTACCATATCGGCATTTTTTACAGCTTGAGGGGAGATTCCCACAGAGGTAGATGGAACGATTCCTCCCTCCTCGGTAATGGCAATGGCCTCAACTATGGCTACATTTACCTTCCCAAAGAAACCGTAGTTGATCATCTGGGGAACATGGGAGAGGTGAAGATCCTGATACTTGATGTCTCCGCTGTTTATTCCCTTTCTCAGGTCCTTGTTTGTCTGATAGGGGAAACGCTTTGCGATGGCTCCTACCCTTGAGAGGGCTCCGTCCAGTTCGTCTCCCACAGAGGCTCCGGTGATGAGGGTGAGATTCAGGTTTTCCCTTGTTTTCTCAACCCTTCTGGCAATTGCCAGGGGAACTTCCTTGGGGTATCCAGAGGGGGTGAAACCACTTGTGGCTATAACCATATTTGGCTGTATAACCTTGGCAGCTTCATCGGCACTCATTACTCTATTTAGCAGATCTTCCCTTCTAATTCTCTTCTTTAACATGTCTCCTCCTTTACATAGGTAGTTTATGAAGTATGATTGTGAACAGTACCATTCCAAAAAGGGCAAATGGATAGGTAGCACCATAACCTGCTGCTGGGTCATCTGATCCAACAGCATCTATTGCTACTCCCAGACCTGGAGTGGAGGTCATACCGCCGCATATAGCCCCGGATAGCATAATCCAGTTTATCTTAAAGACATATTTTCCTATAACGAATCCAACGATCATAGATACGATTCCCACTGCTGTGGATACAAAGGCAAGGTATAGCCCTGAACCAGTGAGGGAATCCACAACTGCAAACCCATACCTGAGACCAACAATTCCCAGGAAGAAAGCAAGTCCAACCTCTCTTATTGTTCCGAGGATCTTTTTATCCATCCTGAAGTTAAGGAACCCGATTTTTCCAATATACCCAAGTATCAGTGAGATGATAAGAACTCCGCCGGTGGATCCTAGGCTGAAGTATCCCAGGGGACCGAGGTTTATCTTGAGCATCCCGAAGGTGTAACCAGCTGCACATGCAAGGGCAAAGGCAATGAGGTCGAAGGAAACAGGCTCTATATGTTTTACTCCCCCTGCTTCCTCAGCTTCCTTCATCTCTGCTCTGAATGTTTCATATTCCTTTTCCATATTGAGGCCGAAGATCTTGGGGATGAGTCTCATAGCCAGGATAACGATAAGAACCCCAAAGGGGTAACCTATTGCATGTCCTACTCCTACCCCAGCTTCAGCATTTACCAGAAAGGAATCCATAGCTTCAGGGGGAAGAGATGTAACCATAGATGCATCTGGAACTGTACCGGGATTTAAGATACTCAGTATTCTGTTCTTATCGTGTTCTGTGAGGTTTGCATAATCTCCAGACCACTCCTTGGCATGATCCCTTGCAGTTTCAAGGGCAGCAGCCAGCCCCGGGGAGCTTGTAAGGGCACCGGTATATACTCCGGAAACCTCATATGGATTGGCCCCGTTGCTGAGAATGGTCAGTAGATAGGTGGTTCCAGCTCCAAGGAAGGTGATAAGGAAACCTAAGATGATAAACTTAGGACCGTATTTTTTTATGATGACAGCTATCTTATCTGCAGCAAGAAGGCCTACAGCTGCAACGAAAAGGATAAGAAATAGACTGAAGAATCCCTTATCTACAACGCTGACCTTTAAAAGTTTTTCAGCGGCACCAACATTTCCCTCACCGCTCTCTACTACCCTATTGGCCACTTTCATAATTCCCCAGCCTATTCCAAGGCCTGTGAATAGAGCACCAGAGGTTCCTATTTTCAGGAGTTTACCCAGGAGCATACCTGTGAATACAGCCAAAAACATAAGCATAAACGGGTTCATAGCCCATTTAATAAAATCAAAATTCATACTCGCCTCCTTAATAAAAGTGATGTTTACCCTTCAAAATTTCCTCCTATCTTCAGGTTTCTCCCTTGTAACTCCGGATTTACAGGGAAGGTACTTTAATATTTGGAAAATAAAAAAGCCGATCTACCCTGAAATCAGCACTATAAAATAGTCACTGCTTTCACAGGATAAATCAGCTTTAATCTACTAATACTGGAGCAAAGGGTTACTCTGTTCCTTTAGTAAAACCACTAATCAAAATTTATGCAATTTTCTAAGGTATTCATATATCGGTC